>QMLZ01000046.1 GCA_003646995.1 Deltaproteobacteria bacterium
GTGTCAGGTCTTATAGCGCTCTTTACGTCCTGGGGATCAACTTGACCATACCGGTCCACGGAAAGCACCGTTACCTTTACCCCCAGCTCCATCATGTATATGAGGGGGTTCAATACTGCGGGATGTTCAACAGCACACGTGATAATGTGGGTGCTCTCAGGGGATCTGAAGTCAACCATGCCCTTTAGAACCATATTGTTGCTTTCAGTCCCCCCAGAGGTGAATATAATCGATTCGGGCTTGGTGCCCAACAAATTTGCCACTTGGCCTCGGGCCTTTTCCACCGCCTCTCTGGCCTCTATGCCCAAGGGATAGTCACTCGACGGGTTTCCGAACTTTTCGGTGATATAAGGGGCCATTGCCCCAGCGACTTCCGGGGCCACGGGAGTGGTAGCATTGTGGTCAAGATAAATGTAGTTGTTAGGAACTTGTGTCATTGATCAGTTACTCCCAACAATCTAGGCTATTTTAGTGTAACTCCTTATCATTGTCATGTACACCATATTTTTGCCAATTGACAAGCTATGCTTTTAAATGATACCTCTATCCTGTTTTAGGGATGGTCTTTAGGATTGATGCAGAGGCCTTTTAACCGGTGATGGGGTCAGGAGGAAATAATTATGGTAGCGGACAATAGCAAAAAATTTATTTTGTGGTTTGAGGAAATAGGCATTGAGGACGTTCCTCTTGTGGGAGGGAAAAATGCCTCTTTGGGTGAAATGTACCAGAAGTTACACAGCAAGGGCATCAGGGTTCCCAATGGCTTTGCAATAACAGCCTACGCTTATAGATATTTCCTCAAATACGCCGGTATTGAAGACGAGATCCGCAAGATCCTCAAGGACCTTGACACACACGATATCAATAATCTTCAGCGCAAAGGACGCCAGGTTCGAGATGTCATAAGGCATGCTGAATTCCCGCCGGATCTCACCCAAGCCATTTACACGGCCTATGATAAGCTTGCAGAAGAATTTGGCCAGGGGGGAACAGACAACTTGGACGTTGCGATAAGGTCTTCGGCCACGGCGGAAGACCTCCCCGATGCCTCGTTTGCAGGGCAACAGGACACTTACCTTAACATCCGAGGAAGGAGAAGCGTCCTGGATGCATGCCGGAAATGTTTTGCCTCGTTGTTCACGAACCGGGCTATATCCTACCGCCATGATAAGGGATTTGGCCAGTTTGACGTCTCGCTATCGATAGCTGTCCAGAAAATGGTGAGAAGTGACTCAGCTTACAGCGGGGTCATGTTTTCAATTGACACAGAAACTGGGTTTAAAGACGCGGTGTTGATCACAGCGGCCTATGGGCTCGGGGAAAACGTGGTTCAGGGGATAGTTAATCCCGATGAATATTATGTTTTCAAGCCCACGCTCCGGCAAGGAAAACGTGCCATAATCAGCCGCAAAGTAGGAGACCGGGATATTAAAATGGTCTATTCTATGGATGATGAAAGCACGGTAAAGAATGTGCCCACAACCCTAGCAGAGCGGCATCGTTATGTGCTTGATGATGATGAAATACTTAAATTGGCTGAATGGGCGTGCATTATCGAGGACCATTATAGCCAAGAGGCAGGTTATTTCAAACCCATGGACATAGAGTGGGCAAAAGACGGTGACGGCGTCAATGTGGGAACCGGTGAATTGTTTATTGTTCAGGCGAGGCCGGAAACAATACACTCTCAGAAAGACAGCAATGTGTACGAGACTTACAGGCTGCTAGAATCCGGTCCAATTCTTTGCTCGGGGACTGCAGTAGGAACCAAGGTGGGACAGGGGGTTGCCCGGGTCATCAACTCCACGCTCGAGATGGATCAATTCAAGGAGGGAGAAGTTCTTGTCACTACCATGACTGATCCCGACTGGGAGCCGATCATGAAAATAGCGGCTGCAATCGTGACAAACAAAGGGGGTAGAACCTGCCATGCCGCTATTGTTTCGCGTGAATTGGGCATCCCTTGCATTATAGGAACAGGCAATGCAGACGAGGTAATCAAGACAGGCCAAGAAATAACAGTTTCCTGCTGCGAAGGAGAGACAGGCCATGTATACGACGGCATACTCAAGTATGAGGTGGAAAAGCTGAATCTTGAAGAATTGCCCAAAACCAAAACCAAAATCATGATGAATGTGGGCATTCCAGAGCAGGCATTCTCGCAAGGCATGATACCTAATGACGGCGTGGGCCTTGCCAGGGAAGAGTTCATCATCAACAGCCACATTGGTATACATCCTTTGGCCTTACTGGACTACGATAAGTTGAAGGAAAAAGCGAAGACTGACCAGAAGGTCGCCGGGGTGGTGTACAAGATCAATGATATCACGAGTGTTTATGAAGACAAGAAGCAATTTTTCATAGATAAGCTTGCCGAGGGGATAAGCCGAATAGCGGCCGGGTTTTATCCTAACGACGTTATCGTCAGGCTTTCGGATTTTAAAACCAACGAATACGAGAACCTGCTCGGTGGGTATCTTTACGAGCCCAAGGAAAGCAATCCCATGATCGGCTGGAGGGGCGCGTCAAGATATTATGATGAAAACTTCACGCCTGCATTCGAGCTTGAATGCCTTGCCTTGTTAAAGGCTCGGAACGAGGTGGGGCTTACCAACATAAAGGTGATGGTACCTTTCTGCAGAACGCCGGAAGAAGGAAAGAAGGTTATTGAGTTGATGAAGCGCTTTGGACTGGTACAAGGGGAGAACGGCCTAGAAATATACGTCATGTGCGAAATCCCTAGCAATGTTGTTTGTGCTGATGAATTTGCAGAGATCTTCGACGGTTTTTCCATAGGCTCCAATGACCTGACGCAGCTAACGTTGGGGCTTGATAGGGATTCCTCATTGGTGGCGCATATCTATGATGAAAGGAATACCGCTGTTAAGCGACTCATAAAACAGGTTATCGATGTGGCCAAGAAAAAGGGGCGTAAGATAGGGATTTGCGGTCAGGCACCAAGTGATTTTCCTGATTTTGCCGAATTCTTGGTTGAATGTGGCATAGATTCCATGAGCTTAATACCCGATACGGTAATAAAAACAAGGCTTCTTGTGGCGAAGAAAGAAAAAGAATTGGGAATAAAACCGGAGTAAAAGAAGAAACATGAAATCAATTAGAATACTGGGCACTGGATCATATGTGCCCCCCAAGGTACTTACAAATTTTGATCTCCAGAAAATGGGCCTCGACACTACGGATGAATGGATCGTGTCCAGGACAGGAGTCAAGGAGAGGCGAATCGCTGATCCTGATGTGGCGACGTCGGACTTGGCCTACGAGGCAACCTTGAAGGCCTTGGAAATGGCAGGACTGACAGCCAAGGATTTGGATCTTATCATAGTGGCGACAATCACTCCCGACACCTGTTGCCCTGCTGCAGCCAATTGGTTGCAGGCAAAGCTTGACGCACCTCAGGCTGTAACATTTGATGTGACAGCAGCATGTTCAGGCTTCATATTCGGGCTTAATGTGGCCGAACAATACCTAAAGGCGGGGTCCTGCCGGTATATCCTCGTTGCTGCCTCAGAGGTCATGAGCCGGACACTTAATTGGAAAGATAGAACTACTTGCATTCTTTGGGGTGATGGTGCGGGGGCTGCTATACTGACCCAGGGAGAGGAAGGTCCGGAGATCCTTTCTACACATGTCCACACCGATGGGGCAAACGGCCAGGATCTACTGTTGCCCGGGGGAGGCTCAAAAACGACTCCCATAAGTCATGAAAGCGTGGACAAGGGTTTACATACCCTCAACATGATAGAGGCCAACGCCAGTTTCAGGGTGGCGGTTAGGCACTTTATAGAGTCAATCAAGGAGGCTTGTAAGACAAACAATGTGGCAGTGGAGGATGTGGACTGGTTTATCCCACATCAGGCCAACCTGAGGATGTTTCAGTCCATTGCCAAAACCTTAAAAATCCCGATGGAAAAATTCTATTTGACCCTTCACAAATACGGCAATATATCGTCCGCCTCATGTGCCATTGCACTGGACGAAGCGGTACGGGATGGGAGCATCAAGCCCGGCCACCTGGTTTGCATGCCGGTGTTCGGCGGCGGACTCACATGGGGTGCGGCCCTTATCAGGTGGGCTTAGAAGAAACTCATGGACATTGACAAACTTGCTGAACAAGGGGTGGGATATAGAGCCTGGCCTGACAAACTTGACCCGGCAAAGATTACAATTGTCATGATACATGGCGCTGGTGGAAGGGCAGAGATATGGAATGCCCAGATAAGGCCCCTCGGTAAGGAATTCAATGCGGTTGCCATCGATCTACCAGGCCACGGTAATACCCCCAAAGGGACATATACCGACATATCTGACTATGCCCGGTGGCTCGGGGAGATTATTGAGTCTTGTTGTGAAGGACCCGTGGTCTTGATGGGTCATTCCATGGGTGGAGCCATATGCCAGGCCCTTGCGATAGAGCGGGCCGTGCTGCTTCGGGGGATGGTGCTGGTATCTACCGGGGCCCGGCTCAAAGTGGCACCGGCCATTCTGGATGGTTTAAAAGAGGATTTCGACAAGACGGTAGAGCTGATCATTAAATATGCCTATTCTGCTTCCGCGCCTCCCGTAATGTTGAGCCAGGGTGCAGACCTAATGAAGGAATCGGGACCAGAGGTCCTATATAGTGACTTTGCAGCCTGTAACAGGTTTGATTTGAGGAGTAAGATAAGCGAGATCACCGTTCCAACTTACATTGTTTGTGGAGAAGATGATAAACTTACCCCACCTTCCTTATCGCAAAAGCTGGCCAAGGAAATTAAGAGCAGCAAGCTCTCAATAATCCCAAATGCCGGTCATATGGTGATGATCGAAGCCTGGAAGGCTTTCAACAGTGCTGTTTCTGAGTTCATTAAGTCCCTTTAGCTCGTGGCGGAAGGGTTAGCACCTCAGCCATCTTGGAGGCAAAGGTATAGGGCGGGGCATATGCTTGTATCCGAAGGGAGCTCACCTCGGTTCCGTCAGGCCTTAGGAAGACAACCGTGGGCACACCCCTGACGTTGAAACGCTGAACGAGCTTCTTGGTTTCAGGGCTCTGCTTTGTAAGATCTACCCTTATAGGGAAAAACTTCCCAATTAGGGCTTTGACTCTTTGGTCCCTAAACGTGGTTTTATCCATTTCGCGGCAGGGGCCACACCAGTCCGCGTAAAAATCAATTATAACGGGTTTGCGCTCAGCCTTTGCTTCTTGGAGCAGCCCTTGCCTGTATGGGATCCATTTGATTCCCTCTTCCGCATGCCAAGATGCATATGCGGTAACAAGTGCTGTGGCCAGGACAACCGCACCAAGCAAGGTTTTCACAAAACGGAAATGCCTGGAGTTGGCACTTGTCCTATCCAAAAAGCCCACATGAATCGCAGCTGCCATCAACACTGCGGGTATGGCAAGGGTCTTAAGAAACTGTATAGGTATTAGGGGACGAATCATGAAGACCGCCATGGCAACTAAGACCCAACCAAAGCATTTCTTTATCCATACCAGCCAGTTGCCCGACATGGGCAACCTGTCTACAGCCCCTGAGAATATGGCAAGGAAACAAAGCGGCAGTCCCAGCCCTATGCTGAGGACAAAAAAGTAAAGAAACCCTATGAAGGCGTCACCTTTCTGTCCCACGTAAGTTAGGAGTCCCAAAACAAAGGGGCCAAGGCAAGGAGCAGCCACTACTCCCAGGGTTAAGCCCATGAAAAAAGAGCCAAAAAAACCGCCGAATCCCCTTGAGGCGAGATTTACGATTCCGCCGGGCAACCTGATCTCCCAAAGGCCAAAAAAGCTTAATCCCATGGCTAATATTATTACAGATACAACTATGAGCACTATGGGATTCTGTAGAGCGGCTCCTAACATTCCCCCAGTAAGCGCCGCGCTTACCCCCAGCGTGGAATTTGTAATGGAAAGCCCTGCCATATACAAGGCACCATGAATAAATCTCTTACCTTTGAGTTTTTGACTGCGAGCACCAAAAAAGGATACCGTAATGGGGATGAGAGGGTAAATGCATGGGGTCAAATTCAGAGCAAGTCCCCCGAAAAATAACCCAAGCAGAGTAAGCCATAGCGCACCGTGAGGTTTGAACCCTCTTACTTCAACTGTTTTCGGACTAGGTACTTGATATGGCGTGGAAAAATATGCCAGGTTAATGCGTCTTTGAGGTGTGTCTCGGTCGACTACATCGAATTTCACATTGATAGGGACCCTGTGGGGGGGTAAACAACTGTCTTGTGCGCAAGCCTGGTAGCTGAGGACACCCTGAATCTTGTGTTGCCCCAAGCCTGCGTCTGGGCCAATGTGCAAGGTTGCCTTGATTATGACTTGTCCCTCGTAAACCTCAACAGGCTTGTCAGAATAATCGAACCTTACTTCCTTGGTTTTGGGAAATCGAAGTCCCTTGATGGTGGCTCCTGACGAGGGGGAAAAGGAAAGTCTTGTGGGGATTATCATCTCACCGGGTTTTGCTGCGGGACCGTGAAGAAATAAGCCCTTTTTGATCTTGACTTTAAACGCAATCTCGTAATCTTTGCCCTGGCAATATCTATCGTATGAGTGAATTACTTCCACCGAAACCGCGGAACCGTATGCAAAGCATGCACCTCCAAGGCCAATTACTACCAGGACCGAGAGAATAGTAAGCAAACGCTGCATATTATACCCTGTTTCCGTTGGTCAGGACCCTTGAATTTGATAGTTAAACTGGATAAGCCGAATAAAATAGATTAAACTTTCTTTTCAAGCAATTGTTTTGGGTTTGACCCATATTACAAACAAAACCTTTTTAACGCCAGATTCGGGAGCAAATATGAAGAAATATAACATTACAAGATTGATAATCGTTTTCCCAGTTATTTTGTTTCTATTCATGGGCAGGATTCTCCCAGTTGCAGCACGACCCGTGTCTGTGGCAGTTAGTATTTTACCACAGTCGTTTTTTGTGAAAGAAATAGGATCTGCCGAGGTGGAAATTTTGGTTATGGTGCCGCCTGGGGCCAACCCGGCCACCTACGAGCCCAAACCGAGGCAATTGGCTAAGTTAGCCGGGTGCCCCATATATTTTGCCCAAGGCCTTCCCTTTGAATCAGCATGGATACCACGCTTTCTTAAAAGCAATCCCCACCTAATTGTTGTCCCTACTTATGCAGGGATAGAAAGGGTTCCAATGCAAAGATCCTCCCGCTCTCGCGGGGCAAAAGCGGAGAAGAATTACCTGGATCCTCACATCTGGCTTTCCCCTCCTTTGGCTTTTGTGGAGGCGAGGAATATACTTGAGGGTCTACTGCGGATCGATCCCTCCCATAAAGCAATCTATACAGATGGGTTCCGAAGGCTGGCCAGCAAGATAGTGGCGCTGGACCTAGAAATCAGGGGCTTATTCGAAGGCGTAAATGGACGCAATACCTTTTTGGTTTACCACCCTGCATGGGGTTATTTTGCCAGAACATATGGACTGAAACAGGTTGCCATTGAAAAGGAAGGCAAAAAACCTCTGGCACGTGACCTCAAGAGCCTTATCCAGTACGCGCGAGAAAAAGGCTTCAAAGAGCTTTTTATACAACCTCAGGTCTCGGCCCATACAGGCCAGGTAATAGCCCAATCCATTGGGGCCAGGCTAGTGCCTCTTGATCCCCTCGCTCCCCAATGGGACCAAAACTTACTGGAGTCGGCGAAAAAGATCAGAGCTGCACTAAGGTAGAGCAGTTTTAGGGGAGGTTTGTGCATTCTATCTGGGTTTACGGTACGGCGGTGGTTCTTTGACCCCCTCAAGTGCATTCCTAGCTTTGTCCCGGGCAGCCTTTGCTTCTGCCAGGGCTATTCGAAGTTCATCCCGTTTCTCTGGAGGGCAGCGGTCCAGCTCCTTTTCGAGGCGCTCAACCTCTTTTTGAAGTCGGTACAATTCCTTAGCAATGATACGGATTGACATGGCTCGGGCACCTGAAGAATCAAGATCAGATTTTCTTGAGCTCCTCTAAGTTGATTTCGAGAGGCTCCACTTCTTTTTCCCGCCCGAGTTCTTTCAGCTTTTCCTTGAGGCGGTCCAGCTCCTTTTCTAATTTTGGTAGAATTTCTTTCTTAAACTTTTCCCTGGCAGCTTTTCCCTCCTTTTTCATGTTTTCCAGCAGTTTTTGAAATTCCTCTTGAAGCCGCTTGACTTCTTCACTTTCAGGCAGTTTCTTGAGTGAGTCTAACAATTCTTGGTACTGGGCTTCCAGTTGCCCTAAGCCTTTATGCATCTCTGCCATCAATTCATTTATCATGTCGTCAATTTTTGAAGATCCTACCACAGTGGCCCCATCATCAAGAGGTTTTCCAGGGGCTCCTTGCTGGACAACCTCGACAGCCTTCTTCCCTTCTCTGTCTGGATCATCGATAAGATAAAAGCGAGACCTATCAGTAAGCCTGTCCCGAAATCGCTCCGGTACCACCACATCCACCAGGAAATCTCCATAGGAGGTGTACTTAACCTGGGCCACCTCGCCAATCTTCTGGCCTTGTGAAATCACTCTGTCCCTGGTGACCAAGCCCTGAGCATCCTTGAACTTGATGTGGATTCTAGTGTCCTCGCCCTGACATGCTGTTGAAAGAAGAGTAAATACAAAAAACAGGAGAGCGAATCTTTTAGCAACCATTGTCCAGATCTCCATTTTGAATTTCAAAGGGTAATCTCTTCCTGCCCGCAAGGTGAGAAATGTCCCCGGCTCTGAAAGGCAAAGGACGGAAAAGCTTTTTCTCCACCTCTTTGCAAAGGTTGAAATTTTTAAGTATTTCTGCTCTGAGTCTCGGATTTCCATAGGCGTAACGCCTAAGGATGTAACTTAAACGTTGTTCGAGGGTGACTATGCTATCATGATTAACTCTTTTGTCAGAGTAATAAACTATTTCTTTTTCAAGTATGTTTCCTTCAGGCTCGAACCCCTTCAGGCGTACGTGTTCTGCCACTAGAGGTACTAGTTCCGTAAAGCCTTCCCTGCGGCAGATCTCCATTCCTATTTTTACGTGGTCTCCACCATTGTTCAAGGCCTGAGTCTTTCCTATATCATGAAGTAAGGCGCCTGATACAACCAACGGTATATCTATCCTAATATGATTGTGAGCTAGCTCAGTTGCAAGGAGATATGCGATGCGAGCTACCACGAAGCAATGGGCCCTGATGTTCTTTAACATGTGATATTTGTCCATTATCTCTATGCACTTGTTCGCTGAGGGTACCATGGTTTGCTTAAAAGCGCTCCCTTTTTTGGATTTTTTAATTGAAACTATCAACTACACCCGGTCCTTTCAAGGGAATTATCCAAACCATAAAGGAATTTTCCGTGCCTTGCATTATGAAATGGTGTATAAATCCTTCACCTTAGAGGAAATGAGCAATAGGGAATCTTAAAGCCAGATAGTTGCTGTGTTTGGATGGCAAATCAATGGGACATAGTAGTTGTCGGCGCAGGTCCAGCAGGAACCTCTTCGGCAGCAAGTCTTGCCAAAGCTGGATTCAGGGTTCTCATAGTTGATAAGTATCCTCTGCCTAAAACAAAGCCGTGCGCGGGTGGGTTGGTAATCCGGGGATTGCGTCGTCTACCCAGGGAGATTGTGGTGCCGGTGCAAAGGTATTGCCGTGAGACCCGGGTATTCGTCTCCGGCCAAGATCTCTGCTTTATTACTAAAAAATCAAATCCGATCATCGCCATGACAATGCGGGAGGATTTTGACCGAGCCCTGGCTGACTTTGCCGTATCTTCAGGGGCAAAACTGCTTGCCCCTTGTGAGGTAAAGGGGATTGAGACGGATGATACAGGAAGTGTCAAGGTGATCACCAACGAAGGGGAATTTAATTCTAATTATCTCGTGGCCGCTGACGGGGCTGTAAGTACAGTAGCCCGCAAAATAGGCCTCAGTCAATCCGCATACCTGGTTCCCGCGGTGGAATGCGAGATACGCGTGGACTGGGAAACCTTTGCTCGTTTTGAGGGAGCGGCTAGGTTTGACATGGGTTTCATATCCGGGGGCTATGGCTGGGTGTTTCCAAAGAAGGAGCATCTTTCAGTGGGGATTGGCCGTATGCGAAAGGGGAAAGCAGGCCTTGCCCAGTCTCTCAGGCGCTATATAGAGTTCTTGGGCCTTGAAAAGGGCATTGTTTTAGAAAAGAAGGCCTCTGTAATAAGTTTTTACATTCAAGGGAGACCGTTTGCCAAAGGGAGGGTCCTGCTGGTGGGGGATGCAGCCGGACTAGCAGATCCGTTGACTGCTGAAGGCATTTCCAGTGCCATTCTAAGCGGCCAATTAGCAGCAAAGGCCATCAAGAGTTGTGATGGATCTGCTAGGGCATTGACCAAGCGATATGTAAGTTTGCTTGAAAGACATATCTTGAAGGACGTGCGGCTGGCAAGAAGGGTGGGAAGGTGGGTTTATGACTATCCTGCTCTAATGAAAGCGTTATTTCTGGTCTATGGTGAGCGTCTATGTGAGGGGATGATGGAGGTGATGTCGGGTAACAAATCCTACTTGGGTGTCTTGGCCAATCCATTTACTTACTTGCGACCCTTTCGCTTAGGAGGAAAGGCCACTAGGAGAACGAAGATTGACAAAGGAAGGGGATTCAGATAAGTTCTTTGCCTGCAGTGAAGCCACAACAGAGCCACGGCGGAGGTGAGGAAAATTTCTGATTTCTCTCAGCATAGCGGGCGCATAACTACTTTTCATATACTGCGTCAAGATCGTAAGCACCTCTTGAGCCAGCTCCGACTCCATTCAAAATGGAAGAAGACAGTCTTGGTAATTCCACTGCTGGCCAGCGAGTATAGTGATCCAGCCAACCGACCTGTCTTCGTAAACATATTGCGGCAGCTAAAGGACGTGACATATCTTGCCACTATTATCTTTGGTCTTGACAAGGCCTCAGAGCGAGAAGCCTTTGAGCTGAGAGATCTTATTAAAGGAGCTGGGATAAGAAATTACCTGATTCAATGGAATGACGGGCCTGGTTTCTCTTCCATATATGACCAATTGGCAAACGCTGGCTTTAATATCACCGAACCAGGCAAGGGCAAGAATATGTTCTTGAGCTTTGGAATAGCGATTGCTCTCGGCGCCCAAGCAATAGGGCTAATAGACGCTGACATTCGCACCTTTAAACGGGTACAACTACACAGGCTCTTGTTTCCCGTTGTCGTTCTTAATTACGATTTTTCAAAGGCGTATTATGCACGGATCGCTAACAGGGAGTTATACGGCCGAGTAAAACGACTACTACTGGATCCTCTACTTTTGGCCCTGAAGAGAAAGTTTACAGAAGGCAAAGAGGAGAAAGTACTCAGGCTGATCGAATTTCTCTTGAGCTTTAAGTACCAGCTGTCAGGAGAGGTGGCGTTCAGAACCGACCTGCTCAAAAAGATGCGCTTTGCCACCAATTGGGGTGTTGAGATTTTCACCTTGATTGAGGTTTACCGCAAGGCCTCTTCTGCTGCAGAGGTCATGTTTACAGAGGAGCCCTTTGACCACAAGCATCAGGAAGTCTCTCCCGAGGATCAGCGCAGAGGACTTAACAGGATGGCAGTGGATATTGTTACCACGCTTATGAATGCCTTGATCATTGAGGAGGGCCTGGAAATATCCGATACTTTTTTCAGAGACTTAGCCATCACATACCAGGCAATAGCCGAGGACCAGATCAGGAAATACTCAGATGACGCAGACTTTAGCAATCTCTCGTATAACAGGGACCAGGAAGAATTTCTTGTAAGGGAGGTATTTCGGAACTGTATCTTGCAGGCCGGAGAAATCCTTACCTCTCCTTACCGCCTCACAGAACGGTTCTTGAGATTCGTAAATTCGTATCCTGAGTTCAAACCTTTTTTGGAAAAGGGCCTTGCCGAGGTAATACTGGCTGTTGAAAAGAAGACTCAACAGAAGATCTTCGAGACACCGCAAACGGTTTCATGGGAAAGGGTAAACAATAAGCTACCGCGAATATTTTACGATATCATAGAGGTGGTCGAACAAGAAAAGCGTAGATTCGCCTGATGTGTACAAGAGGGTTATGCCCGTGACACAAATGGACTCACATGGTGGGGAGGTGATCTCCCCTTTTTTAGTAATCTTTACGGACCTGGACGGCACGTTACTGGATGAAAACACCTACTCATGGGAGGATGCAAAACCTGCCCTTACAAGGTGTAAGACTCTAGGTATTCCCATAGTGATCGTAACCAGTAAAACTAGGGCAGAGCTGGAGGAGCTAAGGAAAGAATTGCTCCTTTTTGACCCATTTATAACGGAAAACGGTGGAGCAATATTTTTTCCAAAGGAAAAATTTTCCTCTCCACCCCCCGGGACTGATTCAGTGGACAATCTATGGCGGTTGTCATTGGGCGTCCCTTACGAGACCTTGAAGAGGGCGCTAAGGGAAATTGAAAACGAGGTACAGGTCAGGCTAAAGGGTTTTTCTGATATGGACATACTGGAAATCGCGGCCTGTAGCGGCCTTGACAAGGCTCGAGCATCCTTGGCAGCACGACGGGAGTATGATGAGCCGTTTTTGGTCGATCCTATTGATAATGACCGCAGGGAGGTCCTTTTTCAGGCAGCGCTGAAAAGGGGCCTGAAGATATCAAAAGGTGGGAGATTCTATCACTTGCACGGCAGGTCAGATAAAGGCATCGCAACCTCGCATCTCATAGCATGGTACAAAGAAGTGGTGGGCGAGGTTTACTGTGTTGGGGTTGGGGATAGCCCCAATGATCTTCCGTTTCTGAAAATTATGGACCGGGCAATTTTTGTGGGAGATCCCGCCTTACTGAAAGATTCTAGAGAACAAATGAAAAATCTGGTAGTTACACAGATGAAAGGGCCGAAAGGCTGGAACCAGGGAGTCATGGATCTTATAAAAAGCCAGGGAGGAACAAATTAATGCCCAGTGAGTTTCAACCCGAAATAAATCCCGATGGCGTGAAAAAGGCAGAGATGGTTGTATGTATACCTTCTTACAATGAGGTTGACTCCATAGCATTTCCCATCACTCAGGCTGACGAGGGTCTGCAAAGGTATTTTGCCCAGAAAAAGTCGGTCATAATTAATTGCGATAACAATTCATCTGATGGTACTAGAGAGGTCTTTCTCAGTACACCCACTAAGACTCCCAAGATTTATCTCTCCACCCCACCAGGGGTAAAAGGCAAGGGCAATAACTTTCGCAATCTCTTTAAAAAGGTTTTGGACCTCCAGGCCAAGGCAGTGGTTGTGGTAGATGCTGATCTTAAGAGCATCACCCCCGAGTGGATCAAGCACCTGGGAGAGCCCCTTTTCAACGGCTTTTCATACGTAGCGCCCCTTTACATACGGCATAAATACGACGGAACTATTACAAACGGAATCGCATATCCCATGACAAGGGCATTGTATGGAAGAAGGGTTCGGCAGCCCATAGGAGGAGACTTTGGGTTTTCTGCGAAACTGGCGACGGTTTATCTGGAAAGCGACACATGGGACGATGCTGTTGCCCATTTCGGTATTGACATTTGGATGACCACATTGGCTATTGCCAACAAGGCAAGGATATGCCAGTCCTTCATGGGTAGGCCCAAAATTCACCGTACAAAGGATCCCGGCGCTCATTTGGGGCCTATGTTCCGGCAGGTGGTAGGTACTATTTTCACTCTCATGATCCATTTCAGTGGCCTGTGGAAAAAGATCAAGTACAGTAGGCCTACCGCTATTTATGGTTTCGGATTGGGTGAAACAGAGATGCCCCCTAAGGTGGAAGTTGATACGCAAAATCTCCTGAGGAAATTCCATGGGGGTTTTGACGATTATCAAGATTTATGGCAAGCGGTTTTGAGTTCTGACGTGTTTAATAAGCTGGTAGAAATCCGCAGCCTAAAGGAAAATGAGTTTAATTTTCCCACTGACCTTTGGGCTCGACTCCTTTTTGATGTTGCGGTTTCATACCGAGACCAAGTGGCTGACAGAAATCTGATGATGGATTCCCTCATCCCTCTATATTTTGGCAAGACCCTTTCCTTTGTGAGAAAGACAAAGAGAATGTCCATCAAGCAGGCAGAGGAAACCATTGAAGAGGATTGTATGACGTTTGAAATGACGAAGCCTTACCTGCTCAGAAAGTGGAACAAGGCTTAATCGCCAAAAAAGAAGGGAGGGAAAGGCGGCCAGCCCGGGTAGGTTTACCGCACCAATATCAAGTGGACATCCATCACATTAGTTCTTGTAGGACCTGTTACGAGCAAGTCTCCGGTAGCAGCAAGAAAGTGGTAGGCATCATTATCATGCAAGTAGCTTAGGGGGTCCAGACCCTTTGCGGCCGCCTTTCTGAGTGTGTAAGGGTCTACGATCCCCCCGGCAGCATCTGTGGGGCCGTCATTACCATCGGTTCCCCCGCTCAAGATTACCACCCGGGGCGGCAGATCACGCAGGTCCATTGCGGCTGCGAGACAAAATTCCTGATTCCTGCCGCCCTTACCACTGCCATTTATTGTCACGGTAGTTTCCCCGCCAGAAATTATGCACGCGGGTGGCCTAACAGGAAGACCGCTTTTAAGAATTTCTTTGGTAATGGCCGAGTGAACTCGCGCCACATCCTTTGTCTCACCTTCTATCATGGAAGAAAGAATGAGGGTATTATATCCGAGGTGTCGGGCCCTTTTTTCAGCTGCCCGGAGGGCGATGATGTTGCTTCCTACGATGATGTTGGAAACTTTTCTAAATACAGGATCTCCCTGTTTGGGAGTCTCAGGAATGTTGCCTTTTTGTCCTTCCTTCAGGTACCGGTCTACCCGTTTTGGCAGGTCTTGTATCCCGTATTTTTTGAATACCTCCAGAGCGTCACGGAATGTAGAGACATCAGGGACAAAAGGGCCTGAAGCTATGACATCCACCCTATCTCCAACCACGTCCGACAACATAAGGTTAATGGTCGTAGCGGGATATGCGGCTCGCGCCATTTGCCCCCCCTTGGAAAGTGAGATATGTTTTCTTACGGCATTAATTTCATCGATGCTGGCGCCACAATCAAGGAGCATCTGCGTCACCTTCTGCTTTTCTTGCAGAGTAATGTCACCTGCGGGCAGAGGTAGTAAGGCTGAGCCACCGCCCGATATCACTGAAAAAACTAAGTCGTTTTCTGATGCCTCTCTTAGTATGCCGATAATTCTCTTGGTGCCTACCAGTCCGTTTTCATCCGGCAGGGGATGGCCGGCTTCCACGGTTTCAATACGTTGCAACGGCTCAGTGAACCCGTATTTTACATTGATCAGGCCTCGCGAGATCCTGTCACCCAGAAGCTCCTCGATTGCTCTTGCCATGGGAGCCGTGGCTTTGCCCCCACCAACCACGTAGATATTGCTATATTCCACGAGCCTCAATTCTCGTTCTGTCCCATTCTCACTGTTTACTAGTAGTGTCCCATCTTCGACAACCAAGGCCCTCTTAACGGCCTCATATGGATCAACGGCCTTGATGGAACTTAGAAAGATTTCCCTAGCTTCTTTGCGCATGACTTCTAGGTCCATTAATAACCCCTCCTTTGAAAATGCCGTTTTTACCTTTTCAAGGAAAGATGTTACCCCTTTAGATCAGTATTGCATTGTTTACCGTCTTGTCCGCTTAGAGAAATACCACAAAAAGGGCGGTTAGAACAGAAAACTTGTGGAACTCGACGAGAAAATAGGTTAGATATCGAACCTGATAAACAGTTGGATGAATCCGGAGGGACAAAAGGATGGAAGAAATAAGCCTACAGGAGAGATACAAAAGGGCAGTGGGTGTCA
>QMLZ01000047.1 GCA_003646995.1 Deltaproteobacteria bacterium
CTCCTTGCGCGTAAGTAATATACAGGCAGATTCCAGTGATTACCTTCCAGCTCCGTTCCGCAGATGCCTTGCTGTGGTATGAACAATAGGTCACCTTTTGATACACCGCCTTCTAGAGAAAAAGAGGCCATTGTTTCAGAAACCCTGCCTTGACCTCCGAAACTCCAGTCAAGGTAAATAAGTTTATCTTTAGAAATGTTGTATACAGACTCTCGCCCACTGCCTTTGCTTGGGGGCCGAAAAAATTTCGCTGGTACCGGAAGTTCCGCCACCAAACCCTGCTGGCTTTCCCTGACGTTATTGGCTGGCGTAAGTAGACCGCCGGCATGTTCAATCATAAGTTCTTCGGGATCCGCCCAGAATCTTACTGTCGGAAATTTCCTCATGAGGGACTCGTATCTAGAGGCAGTACGCTCCAGGTCAGGATAGCCTGTCCATGGATCCTTGTCTAGCCCAAGATAGCGGCTCAGTACAATGGTTTTTGCATGGGGAAATACAAATAGAACCTTTTCGAGAAAATCTATTAGGAAATCAAGCTTTTTAAAACCCGCCCCTTCAAATCCCCCTGTTAACCTCACCATTTCCACTGCTTTCACCTTGTCGGCCAGAACATTTGCTGCTTCCTGTAACCGCCTTAATTCCCCTCCTGACTCCGCCCCGCCATGCTCACCATGGGCCAAGTCGATCGAGATACATACATGAATGCCCACCGCCATTAATCTTGGGAACAATTCTGGCACGGTAATGATAGCCGTAGGACACAGGTTCTTTATATCTTTTCTGTATTGTTCGGCAAATTTCTCTCCCAGAATTACCTGTTTGAGTGGTACCGGCAAATACAGACCCATCAGCGTTTGCAGTTCAAAGGGGGATGAACATTCCAGGAGCCCTCCCAGTCTAACTATTTTTTCAAGAATCCGGGGATGACTATTTAAACCCACGCGATAAACCAGTGCGTCAAGTCCTTCGATACACAACAAGTCAAAAAATGCCTCATTCAATGTTTCATCATCGTAAACAACAACAGGAGACATTTGAGAGGCTATTGACGCGAGTTCACTCTTTTTCTTTACCCACCACGGCTCCATCGCCACCTTCACCCAGTTTCCGTGTTCTGAGCAGGGTCAATATCCTTCACAATCGCCCTTTTTTCCATTGACCATTTCTTCACACGTATTCTATAAACACTACTAAAATCTAATCCTAAGGAGGCGACTATGTCAAAAAACCACCTCATGTCAAGGGGTCTCGGGCTTATTATAATCGTGATATGTTTAGGGGGCTTTATTGCTTCGGCAGTAGGAGCCGAGTTTACAGCAGATTTGGTGCAGAAGACCACAATGGGTGAATTTACAGGAAAAGTATATGTGAAGGGCAAGAATATCCGCCGGGAAATGACAATGATGGGGCAGAAGCAGGTAATGATCACCAAATCCGATAAGCGGGCAACATATATTCTGATGCCTCAACAGATGTCCTATATGGAGATGAAGTGGTCCAAACAAGACGAGGCTATGAATAGTTCTATCGAAGATTTGAAGAAAGAGGGCAAGGTCAAATACTTGGGAAAAGAAAAAGTTAGCGGGCATACATGCAAGAAATACAAATACATTCCAGATGATCCCAATGGCACCCCGGTGATTTTCTGGGTATCCAACAAGCTCGACTACCCGATCAAGATAGAAGCCATCACACCCCAAGGCAAAATGATCATGCTTTACAAGAACATAAAGCAAAAAAAGATCTCAGATTCCTTGTTTAATATTCCCTCTGATTATGAAAAAATTAGCCTCCCCACGATGATGCAGGGAATGGTCAGCCAGTAACATCCAGTTCAAGGAGAAAGTACATGAAGGTCTTGGTGTACGGCTCCGGCGGCAGAGATCACTGTCTTGCGGACAAATATGGTGACAGCCAACATGTTGATAAGGTGTTCTTTGCGCCAGGAAATCCTGGGGTATTGTATACGCCTAAAGGAAAAAGGGGGGTAATTGAAAGAATCCCTATCAGGGATTTCAGTCAAATTGTAGATTTTTGCCTTGAGCAAGGGGTGGATCTGGTGGACGTTGGCTCGGAGAACCCACTGGAACAAGGCCTTATTGATCTTTTAAACCAAAAAGGAATACACACAGTGGGCCCATTGAAAGAATATGTCCGCCTCGAAAGCGACAGGGCTTTTACTGATGAACTTTTAATGAAAATAGGCGTCTCCAAACCCGAATACAGGGTATTTGATGATCCCCAAGAAGCAAGGAAATACGTGAGAAATATCGGATACCAAGTAGTTGTTAAGGCCAATGGCCTGGCCGCTGGAAAAGGCGCTATTGTATGCGATGACGTGGAGCAGGCGGAGAAGGCTATACACGACATAATGGAAAAAAAGGTTTTCGGGGATTCGGGTAACAGAATCGTAGTAGAGGAAAGAAAGTACGGCACAGAAATTTCTTTTTTCGCATACTTGGATGGTGAGCACGTATTGCCCCTGAAGATGTTCGCCCAAGACTACAAGCCAGCTTTCGACCCCGATGATACTGAATCCATTAAACAATTTGGAGGAAACCTAAACACCGGGGGCACAGGATGTTATTGCCCCCATAAGCTCGTGAGCCCTTGGCTCGTGAATAGAATAATCAAAGAAATCGTCAACCCGACCGTAAACGCAGTTTATAATGAACTGGGCTGGAAATACAAAGGTGTTATGTATTTTGGCCTCAACCTGGATCCGTACGACAAGCTAGATGTCTTTGAGATTAATGTGAGGCACGGAGACCCGGAGTGGGAGGTCTTGGCCAGAAAGCTCAGCTCAGACCTCTTTGAAATAGGCACAGCGGTATGGGAAGGCAACTTAGATCAAATTAAGCAGGTCTGGAACAACCAATATTATGTTGACGTAATTGCCATGGAAGGCAGGTCAAAGGCTTCACGGGGGTGGAACAAGGGTTACCCCGGCCGCTACGGAAAGGGCCACAAAATAAGAGGGCTTGATCAAATTGAACGGGGCATTGCCATCTTTTTTGCGGGTGTTGACGAGGATAAAGATAAGGGCCTTGTGACTCAAGGCGGAAGGGTTCTCCATGTGGTTGCAGGCGACAGAACCCTTGAAGGTGCTAGAGAAAAGGCTTACAGGAATATAGCCAAGCTCTGGTTTGAAGATCATTATAATAATGGCGCGAACTGCATGCGGTATCGTAAAACAATAGGGCTATAGGGTGGAGGCTTAGGGCATCGGGCGCAGGCCATTAGGCCAAAGCAATAAGTACTTCCTCTTCTTTTGCCTTGTGCCTTATGCCTAACGCCTAGGGCCTTTTCTTATAGGCTGGTTAAAATAGCCGAGTCTGAGATTCGGGAATTCTGATTTCAAGACCTCAATCATTTCCTTTATACCTACTGCCACCGAGGAAGAGTCAGGCATGGCATCAATATAATAGGCGGGATCAATGTTTAGGTTTTTAAGATGCAAGAAGTTCAGACCTGTTTCCTCTATGAGTCGGATGAGGCTCTCCAATTCTTCTTCCTGATCAGATATACCAGGGAAAATTAATAGATTGACCATCGTGTAAAGACCTATACCTGTAGCAACCTTAATTGACTCCACCACATCTTCATAGCCGTATCCTTTTGGCCTGTAATAAGCCCCGTAAAAATCATGCCTGGCGCTGTTAAGGCTAATCCTTATGGAATCCAATCCCGAGTGTGCTATCCTCCTAACCTCTTGGGGGATGCTACCGTTGGTGTTCAGGTTAATCGTTCCACTTTGGGTTTGCCTTCTCATCCCAATTATGCTCTCGGCAATAAGAGCTGACTCAGTTAATGGCTCCCCCTCGCACCCTTGTCCAAAACTTACAATGGCATCCTCAGCCACCTCAAGATGTGATACGGCTATTTTCACTACTTCTTCCTTTGAGGGACGAAAAGCCAACCGATCATGTGAGGCCTCAAATAGACCGTCTGGTTGGGCCGAAAGGCATCCCAAACAGGCGGCATTGCAAGAACGGCTTATTGGCAGGGGAGCCTCCCATCTTCGAAGAAACAGGTTCTTGGCCGCAAAGCAATGGTGGTCTGTTGCACATTTGATGAGATGTCTAACAAGAGGGCTATCATAAACTTTGGATTGAAACAGTTCGATGGCTGGTATCAACTCTTTGTCATCATAATTCCTGGGATCCCACCTGTGAGAGTATTCTATCTGAAGGGCTGCGGCCCAGTACCGCTCATCGGCAAACCCCACAGCAGTGTAAGCCCACATAGGAAGATAATAACTTCTTCGGCTATAGTCTGCCGCAGGCAGATGAGTCCTCACGTATCCCGGTTCCAGGAATGCTGACACAGCCCAAGGCCTTATCTTCTCACCGCCAAGCTCCACTTCATCCACAACCACGAACCTCTCTGTCTTTGGATCCAAACCTATAGGAGAGCACTCCGGCATATAGAATAGCTTGCTGTATTCGGGAAGAGGAATGAGGTCAGAAGGGTTCACTGACACTATACGTGCCCCACTAGCCCCCGCCATTCGCAAATACGGGTGTTCGTATATCCTGCCTTGTGCATCTGCAAAAAGCATGAATGGAAGCTGTTCTAGATTTGGCCTTTGCATAACTATGTAGTATATTTGTTTGGTTTGCTTTGTTCAATAAGCGTTTTTATCGCCACTCAAAGCCAGGGGGCGAACCTGGATTTCCCTGCTGACATGGAACAACCAAGCTCACAGTTGACCTCGGACCTTATTTGGGAATAGAATTAAATATCAAAGGATTATCATGTCCAGTTCCAGCAGGTTCTCTTGATGAGTCAACTTCTTTCAACAGATAAAAAAAAGAAGCCATTCCGGTTAGTCAAGTTTTTTGCCTATGCCAGCTTTGCCGTGCTGTTGGCCTTTAGTTTTCCTTTTTCTGTCATTGTGGCCCAGAAGGCCAAGGACATGCTTCTGAACAGTTACGAAAACTATGCTCTCCTCTTAGGAGAAAATTTGAATCATCAGGTCTTTCAGAATTTTGTTATCCCGGTTGTAAACCGTTATGGAAAGATAAGGCTCAGAGACAAAGAGCAATATGAGCTTATGGACCGGATTGTAAACAACACGGTTCATGGCTATAACGTGGACCTTGTAAACATTTATGACATTGAGAAGGGTGTGATTGCCTATAGTACAGACCCAAGGTTATTGGGGAAAAAAGTTGTAAGGAGCCTCGGCTACAATAAGGCTGTGATGGGTGAAAACAGCTCAGGACTGATTTCGGGCACAAAGGACTTATGGGGCCTTGGGATTGAACTGTTGGGCGGAGAAAGAAAGCTTCGAACATATATCCCCTTCCGTGGGATCGATCCTTACGTAGGTGACACCGGTTATGTTCTGGGCGTATTTGAGATTATCCAAGATCTCACAAAGCCTTATCAGTCTCTTGTAAGATTCCAATATACTATCTTCGGGCTTTCCCTGGTCATAATGGGGCTAATATTTCTTGCCCTTTTGCTGATTGTTCGAAAGGCCGAGATGACCATCGAGGAAAGAGCCAGGGAACAGAGGGAACTGCAAGCGCAGCTTCATCAGGCTGAACGCCTTGCAGCACTTGGGCAGATGGTTGCAGGTGTGTCACACGAAATACGCAATCCCCTCGGCATAATTCGCAGCACCGCCGAACTATTGGGAGGGCTGCCAAATGCAGATGAAGCCCAAAAAAAACTCTCGATGGTTATTGTGGAAGAATCCAGCAGGCTGAACAACGTTGTTACTGAGTTCCTGGATTTTGCAAGGCCTCAAAAACCAAATGTCAGGGATTGTTCTCTGACCGAGATAATAAACAAAAACATTGCGTTCTTGGAGCCAGAACTAAAAAAATCTCAGGTCCAAATAACACAAAACTTGGACGGCAGGAATTTCCCTCTCAAGGGCGATCCTGAAATGCTTTACCGTGCTTTTCTCAACATTTTTATTAATGCGATCCACGCTATCGGTAAAAATGGGGAGATTGAAATAACCGGAAAAGAGGACAAGGCTCACTATACCATCAGTATTCGTGACTCAGGCTGTGGAATAGCCCGAGATGACCTAAACAGGGTATTTAATCCCTTTTTTACTACCAAGGAAAAGGGGACCGGACTCGGGCTTTCCATTGTCAGGAAGATAATTGAAGTCCATCAAGGGTCAATAACACTCGAGAGCAGTGAAGACGAGGGTACGACAGTCCATGTAACCCTTCCAAAGGATGGACCAGTGGAATAAATTGAATAAGAACAATGTTGAATTGGCTGGCAAAATAATACCTACGATACTGTAAGTACCTCTCCTAACCACCTGTTTGGGGACAGCAACAATGGAAACCATTCTCATAGTTGATGATGAAAAAAATTATCTCTTAGTCCTTGAGGCCCTTCTTGGACCTGAAGGCTACGAGATAATTACCACGGACAGTGCTGAACAAGCCCTCCGTATCATAAGGGACTCTGACCTTGATCTGGTAATCACGGACATGAAGATGCCCGGCATGAGCGGAATGGAACTCCTGGAGGCCACAAAGAAGATTAACCCCGAGCTTCCGGTAATAATGATGACCGCTTATGGCACTATAGAAATGGCGGTGGAGGCCATGAAGAAACGGGCCTATGATTACATCACCAAGCCATTTCAAAATGAAGAACTTAAACTTACCGTCAAAAAGGCTCTTGAGAACTATCGCCTGATCAAGGAAAATCGCCTGCTTCGCAGAGCCCTCTCGGACAGGTTTCGGTACGGAAATATTGTTGGAAAAAGCAAGCCCATGCTCAAGGTGTACGACCTTGTCCAAAAAGTTGCCGACTCCAAGGCATCTGTCCTCATAACAGGGCCTTCGGGAACGGGCAAAGAGTTGATCGCCAAGGCCATTCACTTCTCAGGCCCCCGGCAGAACGGTCCTTTCATTTCAGTTAATTGTGGCGCATTGGCAGAAACCCTTTTGGAGAGTGAGCTCTTTGGGCACGAAAAAGGCGCTTTTACCGGGGCCATTGCTATGAAAAAAGGACGGTTTGAACTAGCAGACGGTGGCACTTTATTCCTAGACGAGGTAGGGGATATGCCTCCTGCACTTCAGGTTAAGCTGCTCCGCGTTTTACAGGAAATGGAATTTGAAAGGGTTGGAGGCACAAAAACCATAAAGGTTGACGTGAGGATAATCTCCGCATCTAACAGGAATATCAAAGAAGATGTTGCCAGCGGGACCTTCCGCGAGGACCTTTTTTACCGCCTGAATGTCATCCAGATTGAGGTCCCTCCCTTGCGGGAAAGGCGAGATGACATTCCACTATTGGTGAAGCACTTCATTGACAAGTATGCCGGCCAGCAAAATGGTCAACAAATTGAACTGCACCCTGATGTATGGAAGGCATTTTACAACTACAATTGGCCCGGTAATGTGAGAGAATTGGAAAATGTAATTGAAAGAGCCGTGGTGTTAAGTGGAGGACGCACTATAACCGTCGAAGACCTACCTGATGAGTTGGCTAACCCAAAGGTAGAGCTGGAGGCGGAACGATTTGTTCCACCGGGCATGCCTCTCCCCCAAGTCCTTGAAAAAATAGAAGAACGCCTGATACGACGCGCCCTGTCAGAATGCAATAATGTGCAGGCTCACGCGGCCAACAAGCTTGGGATAACAAAAAGCCTTATGCAACATAAAATGAAAAAGTATAATATTGTCGTGTGAGGTTAAAATTTTTGTACCCAAATTTAAGGTGTATTATCAGAATGTTAGATTAAGAACTAATGCTCCCTGGCCGGTAATGGTACAAAATTTTGTACCACCCTCTTTTCCCTTGGAATCGCCGCTCTTGTTGCGGAGAAAAAATATCTCTTATATTTTACACACTTAGCTACCCTTTACGGGGGAAGGACGAAAGTGGCAAGCATCTTGCATGATTTGTTAAACAACTGGTTATTAAAACAATACCTACTCTTTTCTCCTAACAAGAAAAGCCGCTCATTGAGCGGCTTTTCTTGTTTTAATACCCCAAACGCCTGAGAGCCTTTGGGTCTTTACTCCAGTTTTTCTCCACTCTTACCATAAGGTCAAGGAAGACCCTGACCCCGAACCTTGCCTCCAGTTCTTCCCTTGCTGCCTTGCCTATATTTTTTATCATTGAGCCCTTCTTGCCTATAACGATACCCTTTTGTGATTCCGTTTCCACATGTATCCGTGCAGCTATTGAAAGCAAGTTCTTTTCAGGATCTTCTGACACGAAATCCACGGTCACCGCGCAGGAGTATGGTAATTCCTTTCTGGTGTAAAGATATATCTTTTCCCTAATAATCTCCGAGATCAAGAATTCCTCGGACTGCACAGTGTCCATGTCTTCAGGGAAAAGCTGCGGGCCGGGCTCTAGCAATTCTTTCAATTCATCCATAAGGTCGGCTAAATTTGTCCCATTGAGTGCTGAAATGGGCACAATAGCCTGGAAATCAAACTCTTTTCTAGCCCGGTCCATGACTGGCAAAAGATTGTGCTTTTTGACTCTATCGATCTTATTTATGGCAAGAATTGCAGGCTTTGAAATCCTTCTTAGAACACTTATCACCGGCAAGGTCTCTTTCCAAACCTGTTCCGAGGCCTCGGTCATTACCAGCACGATGTCAACTTCTCTCAAGGCGGCCTTGGCCGATTCCACCATGCTTTTATGAAGCGGCGTGTATGTCTTGTGAATGCCGGGTGTATCCATAAAGACCATTTGAAAATCTTTCGCTGTATATATGCCGGTTATGCGATTCCTCGTTGTCTGGGGCTTGGCTGTCACGATGGCCACCTTTTTGCCAAGAATGCTGTTCAGCAAGGTGGATTTGCCCACATTAGGTGGCCCCACAATGGCTATGAATCCTGAACAATATCTCATACAACTTTCACCAATACTTGGTTGGATTCAACAGTGCTGGTAGGCTCAATACCGATTACCTTTGCTCCTGTCTTACTCTCTAGACGTTTTATCCCAGCACCCCCATGTCCCCTCAGCAAGGGCAAATCTGCGGGATTAACGGCGATACTGATTCTCTTCCCCCTCACTTCTTCAGGTATCTTGGCCGCGATCCGCCACGCATATACCGTAGAGCGGACCAAATCCCCCAAAGAAGGATGCCACGGTCCGGCAACCACCTGGCCCGGTTCCAACAACCGCGGAGAACTCATAAGACCTATTCTGATGACAGGGATTCCATACTGCTGTAACCGAATCACCGCCTCTGCGCACATCTCGACAGCATCTTCAAGGCAAAGGGGCTGATACCTCCCTTCTCTGTACATTTTGGCAAGCTGTGTTCCCTCTATCACAACTGTGGGATACAGGCGTACACTATGTGGGCTCAGGGCAATGGTAGCCTCAATGGTTTTTCTAAAAGAATCCCTATTATCTCCGGGAAGTCCCGGCATCAATTGTATGCCGACGGAGAACCCGAAATCCTTTAGTTTCTTAACCCCGGCAATGGTATCTTGCGAACCGTGCCCTCTGTTTGACATCCTCAGGACATTATCGTCCATTGATTGTACTCCTAGCTCTACTGTCTTAACCCCATAGGTCTTCATGAGTAGAAGCTTACTTCTGAACAGGGAGTCGGGTCGGGTGGATACTCTTATGGAGTGAAAATATCCTTGCTCAATGAAGGGCCGTATGGCTTCCAGCAGTCCCTCCATCTTGCTGTGGGGCAGCCGTGTGAATGTCCCCCCATAGAATGCCACCTGGGCATCAATGCCTTTCCTGTATTTCTTGGAGGTGATAGCCTGCCGAAGGATCCCTGTTATCTCCTCCGGTGTGGGCACAGAAGAGGACTGGGAGGTTATCCTAGGCTGTTCGCAAAAAACGCATCGCGTCGGGCACCCAACGTTTGGGATAAAAATAGGTACTATAAAAGCCCTCATCCCTTCCTCATGCTTAGGTAGGCTACCTCCGCTGCCTTCTGTTCAGCTTCCTTTTTACTCTTCCCCTCACCATGAGATACCACTTCCCCTCGTATTCTGAGAGAAACCCGAAAAACCTTGTCGTGGGGAGGGCCCCATTCCTCTACTAACCTGTAATCAGGCACTGTCTTGTATCTTTGTTGTGTAAGTTCCTGCAATAAGCTTTTGAAATCATGAATAACTTCTTTGCGGCCAAGTTCTTCTACATGAGAAGAAAAGAGTTTTACCACAACGGTCCTGGCGGCCTCAAAACCTCCGTCCAGATACACTGCTCCGATCAGTGCCTCCACTGCATCAGCTAAGATTGATGGTTTTTCTCTTCCTCCACTGGACTCCTCACCCTTTCCCAAGAAGATATATTCACCCAACTCAATCTCCTTGGCCACTTGGTGAAGCCCAGTCTCATCCACCAGGGCTGCCCGGTACCTTGAAAGCATTCCTTCTTCAGCCTCTTTGTAGCTTTCCATAAGCATATGACTGACAATGAGTTCCAGCACAGCATCACCGAGGAATTCAAGTCTCTCGTTATTGTTGAGTCCAAGCCTGGCTTGTTCATTGCAAAATGAAGCATGACACAGGGCATTTAACAAGAGTGCGCGGTTCCTGAACTCATACCCAAGCCTGTCGCACAGACTCTCGACCATTTCCTCAGACATCAGTTTGGCTTCCATCAGCTACATCCCCCAGGTATTGACACCGAGCTTTCCCATGAGTTGTTCCTCGCCGATGCCTTTGCATCCCCTCGGATCACGTCCACCAAGTGCTATTGATAAGCGGCTTTTTCCTAATTTTATATGAGAACCCGTAAACTGGCAAGGAGCTGCAATGTAATAGGGACCTAAGCCAAAGAGAAATCTGAACCAAATCCCTCGGTATCGCTGAGCAAGATAGTCCTTGAAATAATTGTAGTATTCTGACAAAAATATCGCTCCGGCTCTACTCAGACACTTTTTAGTTTCAGAATTATATAAGTTTCACATGCTTAATCACAACAAGAATACGTCAGCAACTCCTAGTCCCGCCGAGTTGCTTCACGGAGGGGCCCCGCACAGGAAGAAGCTTAACCAGATCCTGGCAACTGCCATCTGCGGTAATGACATAACCTCTTCTTGCCTTTACGTTGCAGCCATTGCCGCCGTTTACGCGGGTGTCCTCGCACCCCTGGTCTTAATCGCTGTGGGGCTTGTGCTTTATCTGTACAAAAAGATCTATACCGAGGTCGTCGAGGCGCTTCCGCTCAATGGCGGAGCCTATAATTGTTTGCTCAATTGCACATCCAAGTTCACAGCCTCCCTTGCAGCTTGTATGACAATCCTTTCATACATTGCAACCGCAGTAATATCTGCAAAAACTGGCATAGAGTACCTGCACCATCTGTTCCCCTCCGTCCCTGTGATAAGAACCACCATCATAATATTGGCCGTGTTCGCAATTCTAACCATTATTGGAATCACAGAATCTGCCGTGGTCGCACTGTGCATTTTTATCTTTCACATGACGGTCCTGACGCTATTCTGCGTTCTTGGTTTCGCGAGCATTCCCTCTGATTTTAGTATAATATCAGCAAACCTCCAGACCTTGCCAAGCGGCAACGGCCTATTGATCGCTCTTTTTTTAGGCTTTTCTTCGGCCTTGCTTGGTGTCAGCGGATTTGAAAGTTCAGCAAACTTCGTTGAGGAGCAGGCCCAGGGGGTATTTCGCAAGACGCTGCGGAATATGCTAGTCGCGGTCATAATATTTAACCCCCTTACTTCCCTTATCTCTTTAAACCTACTGCCTCTGGATGAAATCATCACAAATAAGGATCACCTTCTTTCACATATTGCCTATCAAACTGGAGGAGGATTTTTCAAAAATGTGGTGGTAATCGACGCAGTTTTGGTGTTATCAGGAGCAGTCCTAACAAGTTTTGTTGGTGTTACGGGCCTCGTCCACAGAATGGCACTTGACCAGTGTTTTCCAAGGTTTCTTCTCAAAACTAATAGAAGAGGGACCTTCCATCGAATAATAATAACATTTTTTCTTCTATGCTCTTCCATTTTGATAATTACGAAAGGTAGGCTGCTTTCCCTTGCAGGCGTCTATACGATAAGCTTTTTGGGAGTCATGACGCTTTTTGGGATCGGAAATATTCTATTGAAAATAAGACGCAAAGAGCTCAAAAGGACCTATAGAGCTGGATGGTTAACTGTAATTGTGGCAATCTGTGCCACATCCTTGGGAATCATTGGCAACGTCTTCATTGATTACAAGAACTTCGTATTCTTTCTCCAATACTTTGTGCCCACTGTTTTGCTTGTGGTAGTAATGTACATGAGGGTGCCCATACTTCGATCCTTGTTAAACGCAGCCAACTATATCATGACCAAAATGCTTGTGTGGCGCACAATCATAATAGACGAAATGACAGCCCTTACAAACCAAAGGGTGATGTTATTCGCTAGAGGAGGGAGGTTGGACCGGCTGCATAAGGCTTTTATGTACGTTATGAAAAACGAGACCAGCAGGCGGATCCTTCTGGTTCACCTTTACAGATCTGAGGATGAAAATGAGGAGCAAGAAATCAGGAAGGCAATAGAAGCATTGAACCAGATATTCCCTGAATTGGAAGTAGAATTGGTTGTGCGAAAGGACTCTTTCACCCCTGAAACAATTGATGCCCTTTCCACTGAATTCCAGATACCAAAGAACAATATATTCATTGGTGCACCAGAAGAGAAACACCCCTTTTCCGTACAGGATCTGGGTGGCGTTAGAATCATTTTTTGATATAGAGCGCCAACTCGGGTCAATTAACACGGAAAAAGGCTAAGCTGTTCCGGCCCGCCGGGTATCTTATTGTCCGCAGGACTAGGCCTAAGGCAACGTTGCCCTGCCATGTCTGGGTTTTTACAGGCGCAAATTAGACAGGTTATGCCGTAGTCTTTGGCCAGCCGTTTGAACCGATCATACCCTTTTTGACGCAGTATAAGAGGACACAATTTGGTTTTTGTGGAAGTGCCTACCTCAATTACGTCCTGAGTTTTGTAACAGCCTGCCAGCAGCCTATAGGTGGTGGAAGGTAGCTCCCTTTTCAACTGTTTTAGTATCGCAGGCCTGAGATGCAGATAGCTTAACACTACCTGTTCTACGCCTCTCTTGGCTAACTCATGAAACAAGGCCCTGATCCCACGCTCATCATCAGTGTAAAACGGAATAATAGGATCTATCCGAACATGGGGCTTTATGCCAGCAGATCTCAATCTTTCTATGTTGGCCAGGCGCTCTTGAGCTGTGGCCGCTCCGGGTTCGAAAATCTGCCGATAATGAGGGGATATTGACACCAACCCTATCCCAGCAGTGACGAGAGCTGGAAAGGAAGAAAACAGCTCAATAAACCTGTCGGGAATCCAGCCCTTGGTTAAAAATGACATTCGTATCCCATGGTCGAGGATCTGCTTCATTGAATCATAGGTAACCTTCAAGATGTCTGGATGCCTTTGAAAGGAATCTGAAGCCGTATTGAATGCAACGTGCTGGACGGGTGTCCGACGACGGGGACTGTCTAATTCTGAGCGAATTTTGCCAGGAAGATTTGAGTAGAGCAGGACCAAACCTTCTGCGGGTGAGTGGGAATACCCCCTGGCGTAACAATATGAGCATCTGAACTCACAACCCCTTGTCACGTTTAGTGTGTGCACGTCGGATAGGCACCCGAACTGGGTCCTCTTGAGCGCAGGCCCTTTTTTTTCAATTCTTATCAATTTAACCGGCATTGGACATGTGAAGCGTGGATCATAGCAATCATCGCTGGAGTGGTAAAAAGTTATAGGTTTTTTTGATTGACGACATTGCAAGCTAGTGTTATATAAAAAGTTTTTTTAAAGATGCAACATTACGGCAGACGCGGCCTGAAAATTGTCCCAAGACTCTTACGCGAAAAGAGATTCACAATGCATGCACAAACCATTTTGCAACAAAAAGACATCCAGGACAAGATCAACAGGCTTTCCCAGCAGATAATAGATAATCATCCTGACTTGGAAAACGTGGTATTGGTTGGCATCAGGACCGGGGGAGCATATCTTGCGGCCAGGTTTCAAAAGGCCATTGCCTCGCTAACGGGAAAGGAACTTCCTGTTGGCGTGCTTGACATAACCTTGTACAGGGATGATTGGACCCGGATAGGACCAACCCCGCGTGTCGGTAAGACGGAATTGCCGTTTTCCATAGATGACAAGACCGTGATTCTTGTTGACGATGTTCTATTTACTGGTAGAACTGTCCGTGCGGCCATGGATGCCCTGGTAGACTACGGCAGGCCAAAAAAAATAGAGCTGGCAGTCTTGGTGGATAGGGGTGAGGAGTACCGGGAGCTTCCTATTTCTCCCAATTACGTTGGAGGCGTGTGGCCCACCACACCTGATCAAACCATAAATGTTTATCTCAAAGAGGCGGGCTTCACTGATCATGTAAGTATTGAAGAGAGGAAGGCGGCCCAGGCATGAGTAAAAAGAAAAAGTCGAGGAAAATGCGTTCCACTGCGCAGAGCCTAACACCTGAACAAGAGGCCGTTGTATCCTCGCTGGTTGCGTCACTTCCTAGCGCAGACGCCCAACAAGTAATATCCCAACTTTCTTCACCCTTGGTTGCAAGAGCTTTTTTGGAAAAACTCACACCTAAGGATGAAACCGTCATTGAGGTGGTTCTGGTTGTCTCTGAGGCCTTTCCTCAAAAAGAAGTGCAAAAAGCTGCGCGCAAGCTCCTGTTTAAATTGAAAACCAGGGGTTACAAAGTCCCCGAGATAAAGAAAGACCTCGACAGCGGTCCAATTATAAAACCTGTCATGGAAGAAAAGCCCGAGGCCTTGCTGGGTAGTTACGATCCTGCAGGAACGAGGGGCGTAATGGTGGCCATACCTCGCTTTCCAAAGGGTTTTGACGTTGCAATGGGTGTAATAAGCGAGGCGCAAGGGATGCTAGAGTTCTTTTATGGGGCCTACAGCAAAAAGGGATTGAAAGAATTCAAGCAGGCCCTTCAACAAAGCGACGAAATGACAATGGTAGAGACCTCTCTGGATCATGCAGCAACTGTCCTTGAAAAGGCTTACGAGGCAAACAAAGAAGCCTCAAATGACGCAGTCAAGGGCTACGCAGAGTTTCGCTCCCTATTGCTTGATAAGGCCAACCTACTTGGTCATCCTCCCATTTATGAGTCTGTTCCTGAAAGTGATATAGATACTGGTTTAGTGACAGAAACCAATCTCGAAAGACTTTTCTCTCATCCCTTGATGAATTCCTTCATAATTAGCAATGAAAAGTTCCCTGACCTAGTTGATGAAATATCAAAACTGGATGACAGCCCCATCTACCTGACTGAAGAACAAAAGTCGGAGCGGAGAAAAGAGATCGAACAAAAGTGGCTGACCGAGAACATCACCTTGGAAGAAAGACAGCAACTGAAATATCGCCTTGAAGAGATGGCATATGTGCTGTGGAAAAAAGAAGAGCAGGAATTGGCCCGAATTGCGTTGGCAGCGGCCAAGATAATCGAAGAAGAAAAGAATATTGTGCTAGATTATCTCTTCACCAGGACCCTTTCACTTGCCCTTGGTGAGCCAGATGATACAGAAAAAGATACTGAGGAAGACTCGGACTCGCTAATCATTAGCCCATAGAATTTTCCGAACCAGATTTTGAATATCGAATGTCGAATTTCGAACCGCAAAATTTCAACGTAATTCCTTCTACATTCGATATTCATTATTCGAAATTCTACGGTTTTATTGGCTCCAGTTCACATCACCCCCCAAAGGAGGTCAAGATGGCTGCAACGATCAATGTCAGAAC
>QMLZ01000048.1 GCA_003646995.1 Deltaproteobacteria bacterium
TCCCAATGAAACCTTCTTGAGAAATTGTAGACCTGAAATGATCCTTGGACTCTCCTTTTCCCCAGGGATACCAAGCTGTCTACTTTTGTGCGCTCCTGCAGCCAAAAATATGTAATCATAGTCCTGGCTCAGGGCCTCAAGTGCGATATCTTGCCCAATCCTTGTCCCCCGCCTGAATTCCACCCCCATCAACCCAAGGAGTTGAATCTCTGCATCAAGGATCTCCCTGGGCAACCTGTATGCCGGTATACCAATCCTTAAAAGGCCCCCCAATACTTGGTGCGCTTCGTATATGGTCACAGTGAATCCCAGCAACCTGGCAAAATATGCCGCTGACATTCCAGCAGGCCCTGAGCCAACAATCGCCAAGGTCTTGCCATGCAAAGGCGGGGGCTCTGGAGCTATCCCAGATTCGAACCCCTTGTCACCCACATACCTCTCTAACTCGCGTATATTGATGCTTTGGTCCAGACCAGCACGATTGCACTGACTCTCGCAAAAACGAAAGCAGACTCGGCCTAGGATAGATGGAAAAGGTTCCTCTCTTTTGAGGTGAAGGTATGCCTGCTCCAGTTGTCCTTCTTGGATCAACCTGATCCAGGCCTCAATGTCATTACCGCACGGGCAGGCATTTTGGCACGGGGGGATCTTGTCTTCATAAATAGGTTTGATAAATCTCCAGCTGCCTGTAAGATTGTGGAGCATTGTCCCCAAAGAGACGTTCATAAGGGGGAATTCCCGCCAACTCTTCAACTCACGCTTTCTTGCCTTGGCACTTCTTTTCTCAGCCCCAATCATTGCCCTCTCCCTGCAGTAAATCGACTCTAAATTGCGCCTGGTATACCGCCATTTCTACATATCCTTAAACGGCTGTTGCCATTTCATAGGCTGATCTTGCGGCCCGCCTATTATCATCTCTCCTCACGGGCACATAATCCATAATCGCCTTTTCCACGGCCTCTATTGAGACAAGCCCGGTAGCCTTGGCAAACGCACCCAAAATGGCCGTATTGACAATGGGATTGGTGGGCGACCCCAGGCCATGCTTCACTGCGATTCTCCCGGCATCTACAAGAAAAATCCGAAACCCTTCGCCGATCTTCTCGCGATAATACTGTGCATGGCGTCTTCCGTTGACTATTATGGTGCCGTTATTCTTGAGCCCTTCTGTTACCCTGACCGTTTCAACAAGTGAGGAATCCAGCACCACTACGTGATCTGGCTCGTATATCTGGTTCCGCAAACTAATAGGCCGATCGTCAACCCTACAAAAGGCCATGACAGGGGCACCTCTTCGTTCCACTCCGAATGCCGGGAAGGCCTGAACAAACTTGCCTTCCAAAAAGAATGCATGGGCCAATGTCTCTGAACCGATAACGGCTCCCTGCCCGCCTCTGCCGTGGAATCTTATCTCCTGCATCCCTCTTTTCCTTTCCGCCATAAATAACCTACAAGTTATTAGGGAGAATAGATCACTGCGAGCGCCCTTACTTTCTTCCCACGGAGTCCCCTCAAAGCATGTGGTATCTCAGAATCAAAATAAAGACTGTCGCCTGGCTTGAGGATGATCACCCTACCCGCCCCCCTGAATTCCAATTCTCCTTCCATTACAAACAAAAACTCCTCTCCCTTGTGCTTGTAAAAAATAGAGGCATCTTCGTCCCTAGGCTCGACCTCGACCATAAAAGGCTCCATTTTCTTGTCAGGAAGATGGTACGCTAGGGATTCGTACCTGTAACCAATCCTCCGTGCCTCCATCTGCATGTGGCTCATGATCTCTTTACGCTCCTCGGCTCTAACCACAGAGATTCTTTCCGACGCAGGGGCTTCATCCTGGAAAAAATCCGCTATATGCTTACCGAGGGCACGCGATATCTTTAAAAGGGTTGCAATGGGAGGGACGGTGACATTGTTTTCTATCTGCGAAAGAGAGGCTTTTGAAAGTCCTGTTAGGTCGGATAATTCTTGTAAAGTCAAACCTCGCTTAAGGCGGATGTCTCTTATTTTCTTCCCAAGATTCAGATCCTTGGCTTCGTCCGTCATAGTAGACCCTACCTCGAGGATTTGAAGGCGATAATAGGGGAAATGTTTGGTCAGGTCAAACAATTTTTTAGCCTTGACAAACCAAGAACTTTTCTATTTGCTCGACACGCGCTCTCTCTGGTACAGTTCCATGGTTTCGCCATATCTAGTGCCATAAGGGCCGGATTCTAGATGAGGTCACATGTCGCTATGGGAAATACCACACCTGAAAACGAAAAAAGGCTTGACAGCGGAGAACGCAGGATACTCGTGGTCACCTGCTTTGGACATTTTATGAGCCATTTCAATATGCTGGTATTCCCGGCACTACTGATCCCACTTGCGACCAGACTTTCGATGTCAATGGGTACAACACTGGGACTGTCCTTTTGGATGTACTTATTGTTCGGTGTCACCGCTTTGCCTTGGGGAGTGGTGGCAGATCGAGTGGGTGCCAAACCCCTTATGCTGACATTTTACCTAGGTGCCGGATTCAGCGGTCTATCCGCTGCACTCCTGCTGGACACACCGCTGTATTTTTCCCTGTCCCTAGCCGGCCTGGGCCTATTTTCCGGAATATACCACCCTACCGGGTTAGGTCTTATTTCAAAAGAGGTGCGAAGAGTCAGTATGGCGATGGGCTACAATGGGATGTTCGGCAACCTTGGGTTGGCAGTTGCCCCCCTGCTGGCAGGATTAATGAACTGGCTATGGGGTGTTAGGGTCGCCTATTGCATAGTGGGGCTAATGAATCTTACAGGCCTGGGTCTAACTTTACTAATCTCTACTACCTCCAAAGGGGAACCAAGAAAGAGGCAGCCTGAGCCCAACACCCAAAGCATAATGCCCTTCTTCATACTTCTCATAGCCATGATGCTGGGCGGGCTTGCCTATCGGGGGGCAACCGTAATCTTGCCGGCGTATTTTGAGTTAAAGACCCCTGTTCTGTTCGAGTTCCTCTCCAAAAGGCTCAGCGGCACCCTTTCAACTAACCTTGTGGCTACCTCAATAAGCGCCCTAATATATTTCGTGGGAATACTGGGGCAGTACAGCGGCGGACGAGTTGCGGAGAAATATGAGCCCAAGTACTGCTATCTACTTTATCATGCTGTGACTATTCCTATTGCTTTCTTGATCTCGTTATCCTCCAACCTACCCCTGGTAGCCGCAACAATGACCTATTTCTTTTTTCTTCTGGGCATGCAACCTATAGAAAACACCTTGGTGGCGAATTTGACCCCAAAGAAATTTCACCACTCCGCGTTTGGTATGAAGTTTATCTTGACTTTTGGGGTTGGTTCCCTTGCCGTAAAAATCATCGAGAGGATTGAAAATCAATGGGGAATTGAGGCCACCTTCATCTGTATAGGATTCATCTCCATGGGGCTGGTAGCTACCATCTTTGTCCTTTTGGCATCCACAAGAAATCGACCAAGGTCTTGCTCTGCACAATAAAAAAACGCCATCATTCTCTGTCTGACATATTTTTCCGCATGGCCTGAGAATGATGGCAATACTGGAGCTTCCTACGCGGAGAGTTTCTATCAGCCCGCTTTCACTTCTATCTTCCTTGGCTTGGCTGCCTCCGCCTTTGGTAACACTACCTTTAGCACCCCGTTTTTCATTGTGGCCTCTATCTTATCTTGGTCAATTACACTCGACAGGGTGAAACTCCGGTAGTAATCTCCCGATCGATACTCCGTATAAATGGGATTCCACTGGGCCGGCTCCTCTCCTACTTTTCCCCTAATTGTGAGTTCATTGTCCTCCAGGTGAATTTCCACGCCTTCATTGCTGACCCCCGGCATATCAGCAAGGAGTACAAGTGAATCATCCGTTTCGTATATGTCTACTGCCGGCACGAACACAGGCCTTGTCTGTGTAGTTTCAGATTTTGTTTGAAGCTCTTTCTTGTCTTTTGCCTGCAGCTGTTTGCTGTCCATCCCGATCACCTCCTCAGCCTACCTTGATTTCAATCTTCTTGGGCTTGGCCTCCTCAGCCTTTGGCAGAGTAAGGATAAGCACCCCATCTTTCACCTTGGCATTTGCTTTGTCAGCCACAATCCTGGTGGGAAGTGTTATGGTCCTGCTAAAGGAACCGCCTTCTCTTTCCCTTCTGTGGTAACTGATGCCTTCTCCCTCCTCTTCAAGCTTACGCTCGCCTTTGATGACTACACTGTCTTCCTCCACAGTAAGGTCTATATCACTCGGATCAATTCCGGGCATTTCTGCCGTGATATATAGATTCTCGTCGTCTTCCGCAACGTTTACCGCAGGAAATACCCCGGCTCCAGACAATAATGATCTCCGGCCGAAAAACCTATCAAAAAGCATGTTCATCTCTTCCTGCAACCTGTTCAGTTCGCTCAAAGCTGTCCTTTCAAAAGGATCCCTCCATCTCAATAACACCATATTATCACCTCCTGATATATGCAAACATTAACAATGCCAGCATGTTAGCTATTCAAACGTCGATCTATAAATAATGCAGGATTAGTGATTGTCAAGGCCCGTAGGTGAGAGCTTGTTGTGTCTGGTTCAGACTCCATGGCCGGGCACAAGAGGAAATGGGTGGTGAAGATGGAATTAAACCTGTAAATAACGATATGACAATGCAGCGAAGGAAAATCCTCCAAGAGTATCTGCCAGCAGATCAAGTATGCTGGGATTCCGGCCGGGTACGAACATCTGGTGCAACTCGTCAGTGGCTCCATACGCGGCAACAGCAAGGGTTACGATCATGACGCCTCGCCATCCCAGGGCTGGGCCATGCGTCCCAAGAGCCCGGCTGATAAAGAACCCGAGTATTCCAAAGACTATGAAATGCCCCAGTTTGTCCTGAGCGGAAAATAGATCAGGGCCAGGTATATCTGGAAGGGAAGAGAGCCAAAAAATCAGGGCCATCCACACCAGTGCCAGGAATCTGCATAGCCTATAGTCCAGCAACGCGCGAAGCAGCGTTCTCATTAGATCCTGCTAGATATAACCCTTTTGACCAAGGTAAAGGAGAATTTCTTGAGCAGCCTCCTCCGGTGAAATATCCGAAGTATCTATTCGGACCTCGGGATTTCGTGGCTCCTCGTAGGGATCATCCACTCCGGTGAATCCCTTTATCAGCCCTGCGCGGGCCTTGGCGTACATTCCCTTGCGGTCTCTTTTCTCGCATATCTCTATCGGTGTTGCAACATGGACCTCAACAAATCCCCCGTAGGTCTCAATGGACGAACGCACTTCCGCCCTAGTAGAGGCATAGGGCGCTATTGGAGCGCAAATTGCGATACCCCTGTTCTTTGTAATTTCGCTCGCCACAAAGCCGATACGCCGCACGTTTATGTCTCTGTGCTCCTTTGAGAAACCCAACTCGCTTGAAAGATTTCGCCTCACAATGTCACCGTCAAGCAGTGTAACCGGCCTGTCTCCCATTTCCAGGAACTTTGAATACAGCACTTTTGCAATGGTGGATTTGCCGGCACCCGAAAGGCCTGTAAGAAACACAGTAAACCCTTGTTTCCTAGGAGGGGGATAGGTCCTGCGGAGTTCTTCCACGACCTCTTTGAAAGTGGCCCATTCGGGAATACGCCTGCCCTCTCGCACCCTTTGTCTAATCTCTGTGCCGGATAATGAAAGGGTCTGGGTTCCTTCAGGGACCTGATCAGTGGTCCTGAATTCGTCTTCGAATGGAAGGTAAACCATTTCTTCAAAGCTTACTGGTATTATCCCTAATTCCTCTGAGTTCTTCTCAACGGCCGAGCGGGCATCATATTTGCCGTAAAACGGCTTACCTTTTGAATCCATACCAGGACTAGCGTGATCCCTCCCCACGATCAAATGGGTACACCCAAAGTTCCTGCACACAATGGCATGTAGTAACGCCTCCCTTGGGCCTGCCATGCGCACCGCCATTGGTAATAGGTTTAGGATAAAAGAATCAGGGGGGTAGTGTCTTGCTACGGCACGGTAACACCTGACCCTAGTGTAGTGGTCAAAATCTCCTGGTTTTGTCATGCCAACAATGGGCAAAATCAAGAGATTCGCTTTTGCCTCTCTCATCGCCCGTAAGGTCATCTCAAACTGGGCCCTGTGAATTGGATTTCGAGTTTGGTAAGCCACGACCCTATGCCACCCAAGTTTTCTGTACAGTTCGCGGACCTCCCGCGGGCTCCGCCTTAGTTGCCTGAAATCAAAGTGAATAGGAAGACTCAGCACCTCAAGTTGGCCCCCCACATAATACTCACCCGAGATGTCCATCAGATACTGGACCCCAGGATGGCCCTTGTCCATGGTATTAAATAGCTGCTCGCATTCCCTGGCCTTGTCAACCGGCCAGATATCCTCTATGTGCATCACCGCCAAAAGGAAGCCTTCAGGGTCCCTAAGGGCTAAAGACTGACCTGCTTCGAGTGATTCCGCCTGGACCTTGTTCAGATCCAAGCAGATGGGCAATGGCCACAGCAGTCCGTCTTGCAACCGCATTCTGTCCAGGACGGATTCATAGTCAGCACGGGTCAAAAACCCTTTCAGCGGCGAGAACGCCCCTACTGCGAGCAATTCCAGGTCACACATCTGCCTTTCGTTCAAAATGAGCTCAGGGATATCAAGGGCAAGATTCCTCAATATCTCTTTCCGCTCCTTGTCTACGATCAGATCAATAAGGTTCCCACCATAAGGCTCGACCCAGTCTCCATGATTCATATGCCTGCTGAACCTCCCTCGTTCAAGGAATCATTTTGTCAAATGCCTCAGATAAAGAACTTCTATTCGGTTTTCACATCCTTGTCAATTGATACCCATTCCGTTCCTCATGCCCAGGTACGTACGTGCGCGTTTAGGAAAAAGGTTAAATCACAATGGGGACCGGTGAGTATCCATAGAGGAAATCGACACAAAGGTGATGCACCTCAAATCAAGGTATAAAAGCGAAGAGGAATTTGATTGAATCACGCGTTAAGGTATAATACAAAAGATTTGGATTAATTATTAGCGCGAGGCTCCATAAAATGAAATTTGACGATTTTCCAAAGGAAATCCAACCATATCTTTACCCCGAACCCCACGGATTACTGGTATACAACTGTCTCGCCTGCGGCAAAGAGTTCGATATTTCGCAGCTTCTCTACACCTGTCCAGAATGTGGCAGTGTGCTACTATTAGAGAACAAGAATTCCTCGGAGCTGCACAAGCTAAGTGGGCACATTTGGCAAAAGATATTTGACTATAGAAAGATGCTCAATGACCCAGCATTTAAGGGTATATTCCGCTATTACGAATTCATAGCCCCCGTTATACCCCTAAATGTCATACTTTACCTTGGCGAGGGTCACACTCCCATAGTAAAGGCCAACAGCAACCTGGCTGCTGAAATAGGAGCGGGTTTTTACTTCAAGAACGACGGCCTTAATCCAAGTGCTTCCTTTAAGGATAGAGGAATGGCGTGCGCCTTGAGTTATATAAATTACCTCGCCAGAGAAAAGGGGATGAAGGACATAGTGGCGATATGCGCATCTACGGGGGACACGTCTGCTTCTGCAGCCCTATACTCCGCCTATCTCAGAGATATTCTAAAGTCAGCAGTCCTTCTGCCAAAAGGAAAAGTTACTCCCCAGCAGTTGTCCCAGCCCCTTGGAAGCGGTGCCAAGGTTTTCGAGATCCCCGGGGTATTTGATGACTGCATGAAGGTGGTTGAACACATGGCCGAAACCTATAATGTGGCGCTGCTCAACTCCAAGAACAGTTGGCGTATTCTTGGGCAGGAAAGCTTTTCTTTCGAAATAGCCCAAGATTTTGACTATGAGGTAGGCGACAAGGTCATAGTGGTTCCCATAGGCAACGCCGGAAACATTACAGCAGTAATGAGCGGATTCTTAAAATTTTATAGGGCTGGGATTATTGACCACTTGCCCAAGATCCTTGGTGTGCAGTCGGAACATGCGGATCCAGTTTACAGATATTATCTTGAGCCTAAACCCGAACGCAGGTCTTTTAAACCCGTTACGGTAAGGCCGAGTGTGGCACAGGCTGCGATGATAGGCAACCCGGTGTCAATGCCGAGGGTCATTAAATTGGTTGAAGAGTACAACAATGCAGAGGACCAAAGAAAAATATTTGTAGTACAAGTAACCGAGCAGGAAATCATGGACTCCATGTTAGTGGCCAACAGGAACGGCCATATAGTATGCACCCAAGGTGGCGAGTCACTCGCAGGGTTTAAAAGGGGTATAGAAATGGGTTATGTAGTGGATGATGAGGTAGGAGTCCTTGACTCCACTGCTCATATGCTGAAATTCGCTGTATTCCAGGACATGTACTTCACCGACAGTTTTGACCCGGAGTTTGGAATCAAACCGAGAGAAGAGCTGAAAAACGCCCCCATTGAAGTAAGGGCCCCGGGATTAAGCAAATTTCCCGAGCCAAGCCATCCGCTCTCAGGAAAAGATATGGAAAATTTCGTGAGGGAAACGGCCACGGAGATAGCTAGGCTCTTAGGCCTAGAGCGCAAACAGTGAGTATTGGCGGCAGGATCAAAGTTCTGGTGATAGACCGCACACGCATGCCTTTTTTGAAGGAAGCCCAAGATCTTTACCTTAAAAGGCTCTCACATTATACCAAGCTGGACTGGATCGAGATAAAACCCTTAGCCCACAAGAGCTGGTCTGTTCAAATGATCTTATCTCAAGAGGCACGCCTGATCAAAAAGAGGATTGCACCGGGTGATTATGTGATCGCACTAGATAGGGAGGGAAAAACTTATACCTCAGAGGACTTTGCTTCCCACTTACATGACCTTATACAAGTATCTCGGCCACTAGTGTTTATAGTGGGGGGACCCTCGGGTATTGACCAAAGGCTACTTCTAGATGCAAATGAAACGCTGTCGTTGTCCACCATGACACTGACCCACGAATGGTCCAGAGTCATGTTACTGGAACAACTATACAGGGGCTTCACTATAATAAGAGGGGAAAGCTACCATAAATGAGGTGAGATCATTCAAGCTACGATTCTTCTGAATCTGATTCAGCGCTAGCTTCCAAGGCCATAGCAATCTTGTTCTTTAACTCCGTTAGATCGAATGACTTGATGACGTAAAAGTCAGCGGCTATGGACTTCATATCCTCTTTGAAGGTGTCATATGCCGTGCAAAGGACCACGGGCAAATTGTAAAATTTGTTCCTTATGTCCTGAAGAAGATCGAGTCCATTGTAATCGACCATCTTAATATCCAAGACCACGAGATCAGGCTTTTCCTTTTCTATCCTCTCCAGGAGCTTATAACCGCTATCCGCGGTTATCACCTCGTACCCGGCTTCACTCAACTCTTCAGAATACAAATAGCGAATATGCTCTTCATCGTCTACGATAAGGATCTTTGCCATGTCAAATTCTCCTATGCTCGCGGTTACACAGAGGTCAATCTCTTTGTCTGCCGCCACCCGGCCTTGTTAGGGCCAGACATAAGCTTAGTTGGCTCTGGATCAGCTTAAGCTCAAGCTAAGCATACAAAAAATGTACGCCCAATGCAAATACAATACATTTACTTGTAAACGTAAAAACCCCTGCCGCTTTTCCTACCAAGCCACCCTGCGTCGACATATTTTCTGAGTAACGGACATGGCCTGTATTTGTCGTCTCCTAGACCCTTGTGTAACACCTCCATTATGGCAAGGCACGTATCAAGACCGATTAAGTCGGCTAGTGCCAAAGGCCCCATAGGATGATTCATTCCCAGCTTCATGACCTGATCTATGTCCTCAGCGCGTCCTACCCCTTCGAAAAGGGTATAGACAGCCTCGTTTATCATCGGCATGAGAATTCTATTGCTGATGAACCCAGGGAAGTCATTGGCAGGTATAGGAATTTTCCCCATTCTTTCCGCAAGCTGTCTGGTGGTATTGTAAGTGTCATCGCTGGTGGCAAGTCCCCTGATAACTTCGACCAGCTTCATCATCGGAACGGGATTCATAAAGTGCATTCCTATGACCTTTTGTGGACGGCTGGTCGCAGATGCAATTTTGGTTATGGATATGGATGAGGTATTGGTGCTCAGGATGACCCCTTCATTGCAGATATCATCCAGTTTCCTGAAAACGTCCATCTTTACCACCTCGTTTTCCACAATTGCTTCCACTATAAAATCGGCCTTCGCCATGTCATCGAGCGAGGTGGTGGCCTCTATCCTCCCCATCAGCGCTTGGGCTTTTTGTTCTTCTAACTTTCCCTTCTCGGTCATTCTTTTCAAACTTTTCTCAATAGCTGCGAACCCCCTGTCAATGAACTCGTCACTGACATCATTCATGATAACTTGTAGCCCCGCCGCCGCAGCGACTTGTGCAATGCCCGAGCCCATTTGACCCGCACCGATGACACCCAATGTATTTATTTCCATAGTTTTACCTCCCTCACGCTGTTCACATAATATTGGAATAGGTCGCTTTCCCTGTTCCGTACCTCAAGACTGTACCAAAGGCTCTTTACTGCTATCCTGTTATTTACCCCTATACCATAAGAGAGTGCAATCGTAAATTCGCTCTGACGCTGTTGACAACTCTCTGGCCCTCTGCAAGAATTATTAAAAACAGCGTCCATACATTTAATACGAGGGAGTATGGCATGAAACCGGAGTTTATTGAGGCCAGGGATTTACCAGATGCATGGTTTCAATGCGTTTACAGGATTCTCGAGTGCGGGCGGGATTACGTGATCGATAGGGGCAGTTACCAAGGCCAAAAGCGCTTGGAATTCGATTACGTGACTATCCATATCAAGTACCCAGGAGTGAGGCCCCTGCTTCCGGATATTCCTCCTTCACTGGGGATCCCCAATCCAGTGGCAAATGGCTACTTGGAAGAATATCTCCCATACCTCATGACTTCAGCCAAACAGCCAGGCGAGGACTATACCTACGGTGAGTACCTTGAACACCAAATCGCCGAGGTAATACGCATGTACAAGGAAGACGGGTTTGGAACAAACCAGGCCTACATGACAGTGGGAGACCCTCAGTCCATTTACCTAAAAGACCCACCTTGCCTTAGGGGCATCGATACTAGAATCCGGGATGGAAAACTCCATTTCATGGTTTATTTCCGCTCCTGGGACTTGTGGAACGGCTTCCCTGCCAATCTTGGAGCGATTCAGCTTTTAAAGGAATACATGGCCTCCAGCATTGGTGTGGAAGATGGGGAGATCATTGCGGCCAGTAAAGGGCTGCACTTGTATGATTATGTGTGGGAGCTTGCTAAGCTGAGAACCATGTGTACAAATCCCTCGGCCCTGTCTTCACCTGGATGGAAAAATGAAAAAGACAATGGCAACTATTAACTCGGCAAACAAACCAGAAGAGTTGGATCTCAAGGGATTGGACGGACCTGAAACTGAAAGATGGGCCCTGGAGCAAGGACTGCCCGCTTATAGGGGTAGGCAGATCAGACGTTGGATTTTCAGCCGCTTTGCCAAGTCCTTCTGTGAAATGACTGATCTTCCTAAAAGACTCAGAAGTGCCCTTGAAGATACTGTAAAGATAAGATGTCTCGAGGTGGCGGATGTACTTGTCTCTCAAGATGGCACCCAAAAGTATCTCTTCAGACTCAAGGATGGTAACTTGATTGAATCTGTTCTTATACCGGACCGGGGGCATCTCACACTTTGCATATCTTCCCAGGTAGGATGCGCTATGGGCTGTAGGTTCTGTTTAACAGGAAGCTTGGGTTTGATTAGAAACCTTGAGGCTTGGGAAATTGTGGACCAAGTGATTCAGGTTCGCTCTAGAATGCCCGATCCGACCAAATTGACCAATATCGTCCTCATGGGAATGGGCGAGCCGCTAGCCAATTATCCCAATGTGCTTAGAGCAATCCGTAACCTCATCAGCTCTGACGGAATGAACTTCTCCCATAGGAAGGTCACTCTTTCCACCTCGGGACTTATTCCCCAAATGACTCAGCTGGGGCGGGACCTTACAATAAACCTCGCCGTTTCCCTGAACGCAGCCGACGACGAAACTCGCAGTCTTTTGATGCCCGTGAACAATAAGTATCCGCTAAGGGATCTAATTCAGGCCTGCCGTGAGTTTCCACTGCCTAATCGTCGGATGATCACCTTCGAGTACATTATGATAAAGGATGTCAATGACTCCCCGAGGGACGCGAACAAGCTAGTATCCTTGCTACGGAACATCAGGGCCAAGGTAAATCTCATTCCATTCAACCAACATGATTATTCTGAATTCCAACCCTCCCCCACGGAACAGATCACCCGATTTCAGGAGGCCCTGCGAAAGAGGTATATTACTGCCATTGTAAGAAAAAGCAAAGGGCCTGACATCATGGCTGCCTGCGGTCAGCTTGGCGCCGGCCTTCCATTAACAAAACAGTATTGCTCCACATAAGCCCTAAAAACAGAGGTAGACCACTTGAACTCCTCCTCTTGATCATGATATAAGTAAAGTTTGGTCATTGGCCAGGCTCCAACTAAACACTCTTTAAATAGGGAGATCGGATTTTATAATGCTTGATTTTAAAAAGGGGAATGGATTGGTACCTGCCATTGTTCAGGAATATGAGTCGGGTGAGGTTTTGATGCTTGCCTACATGAACGAAGAGGCCTGGAGCAAAACCTTAGAAACAGGGGAAGCGCATTTTTGGAGCCGATCCAGAAACGAGCTATGGCACAAGGGGGCAACTTCCGGGCATGTCCAGAAAATCAAAGAGATACGGATTGATTGCGATAATGACACGATCCTGCTAAAGGTTGAGCAAGTTGGAGGGGCAGCTTGCCATACAGGGTATAAGACATGCTTTCACCGGCGTCTTGAAAGTGATAGTCATCTAACTATTTGCAGCGAAAAAGTGTTTGACCCTGAAAAGGTATATGGAAAATGAACAGACTCAAACTGGGTATACCTAAGGGTAGCCTTCAAAATGCTACCATTAATCTTTTTGAGAAATCCGGCTGGAAGATCTCCGTAAACTCCAGAAGTTACTTCCCGGACATTAATGATCCCACAATAGAATGCAGTCTATGCCGGGCCCAGGAAATGTCGAGATATGTGGAAAGAGGAACACTGGACGCAGGGCTCACCGGAAAGGACTGGATAGAGGAAAATGAGTCCGATGTTCATGTTGTGGGTGACCTTATATACTCCAAAGTAAGCCAAAATCCGGCTAAATGGGTGCTGGCGGTTCCTGGCGATTCCAATATTCGAAGGCTGGAGGATCTTGAAGGGAAAAAGATTGCCACTGAACTCGTCAATTTCACGAAACGATATTTCAGAGAAAAGAACATCAATGTGGAGGTGGAATTTTCCTGGGGGGCCACAGAGGCGAAAGTGGTTTCCGGGTTGGCAGACGCCATTGTGGAGGTAACAGAAACGGGCAGCACCATAAGGGCTCATGGCCTAAAGATCATCCATGAGCTGATGGAAACCAACACGCAGTTTATAGCCAACAAGGAGGCCATTAAGGACCCCTGGAAAAAAGACAAAATTGAACAGATCTACCTTCTCCTCCAGGGGGCCTTAAAAGCTGAAAACATGGTAGGCCTTAAGATGAACGTCCCTGCGAACAAAATGGAAGAGGTCATTAGCTTACTCCCCAGCTTGAATGCACCCACGATCGCGGGTCTGTATAATTCAAAATGGGTTTCAGTAGAGGTGGTTGTGGACTCAGGCCATGTTAGGGATCTTATTCCCAGACTAATGCAAGCGGGGGCCCAGGGCATAATCGAATACGCTCTCAACAAGGTTATATGATGAAAACGCTGAAACCATATCTCTATGCGTTCCTTGTTTTTTGCTTGCTGGCCACATCATGTGCCGAAGACAAGGCCGTGAGGATGAAAAAGGCTCGAGCAAGGGAATCTCTAGGTAATTCTCTTGTTCTTGACGGTAGGTTAGAAGAAGGACTTAAAGAGCTACTTGAAGCTGAAAAGCTGGCACCGGATGATCCTGAAATCCAGAATTCACTGGGCATCGCCTATAGAAATCTTGGTCGGTATGAGGAGGCGATTGAACACTTCACAAAGGCAATTGAACTAAAAAAGACTTACCCGGAAGCAGTCAACAATCTTGGAACCGTTTACTTGCTCAAGAAGGACTATGACAAAGCCATCAAGTTATTCAAGGAGGCTGCCGAAACCCTGGTTTATCGGACACCTTACGTGGCTTACACAAACTTAGGATATGTCTACCATGTGAAAGGGGAATATGAAACCGCCATATATTACTACCAAGAGGCCATTCAGAAATTTGATGGTTATAGCATTGCCTATGATAATATGGGTCTTGCCTATGAGAAACTGAGAAAGTGGGATGAAGCTGTAGAGGCTTTTCAAAAAGCCATTCAATACGCACCCAACGCCCCTGTACCTCACTTCCACTTGGCCCAAGTCTACCTAAGGCTTGGCTTGAAAAAAGAAGCGGCTAAGGAACTGCTCGAAACCATTAAGTTAAACAAAAACGGCCCGTATGGAAAAGAGGCCAAAAGACTCTTGGAACAGTTGAAACTGAAAGACTAGATTGTTTGTTTCAGAAAAGTACTGAATTAGTTCTATCTGGGAAAAGGCCGATGAATGTACAAATTACCAAGAAGGCATTGGATATTCCTCCATTCATTGTAATGGAAGTAATGGAAAGAGCCCTGCAGTTACAGAAACAGGGGCATCATATAATCCATCTAGAAATAGGGGAGCCAGATTTTCCTACCCCAGCATGTATTTGCGATGCTGGGATTGAGGCCATCCGTAAGGGCTATACGCACTATACTCACAGCCTGGGAATTCTGGAACTTAGAGAAGCCATATGTGATCATTATAAGTCCAAGTACGGAGTCCATGTACACCCCGACCAAGTCCTGGTTACCTCTGGGACGTCCCCTGCCCTTTTATTAATTTTTTCAGCCCTGTTGGATGCCGGTGATCAAGTCATCATGTCGGATCCTCACTATCCTTGTTACCCCAATTATGTTCGGTTTCTGGGGGGCGAACCCGTATTCATAAAGGTGCACGAGGAGGATGGTTTCCAACTTGATCCTTCGCTGATTCAAGAAAACCTCAACCCTAGGGTAAAGGCCATCCTGATCAATTCCCCCTCCAATCCTACCGGAACGCTTTTGTCCCGAGAAAAAATGGGTGCCATTGCCCAACTGGGCGTTCCTGTTGTCTCCGACGAGATTTACCACGGCCTCGTATATGGAGAAAAGGAGAGTTCAATCCTCGAACATACTGACAATGCCTTTGTCCTCAACGGATTTTCAAAGCTTTTTGCCATGACCGGTTGGAGACTGGGATATCTCATCGCACCGCCTCGTTTCGTCCGTCCGCTTCAAAAGCTGCAGCAGAATTTCTTCATCTCCGCCAGTAGCGTATCTCAATGGGCGGCAATAGTGGCCCTGCGTGATGCCAGTGAGTATGTAGAAAAGATGCGCCGAACTTACAACGAGCGTCGTGTATACCTAGTATCAAAGCTGAAAGAGCTAGGGTTTGGCCTTGGTACTGAGCCAAAGGGTGCCTTTTATGTCTTTGCCAATGCCAAACACCTTTCCCCCAACTCTTATGACCTTGCCTTCGAGATTCTGGAAA
>QMLZ01000049.1 GCA_003646995.1 Deltaproteobacteria bacterium
GGGCTTGGTGAACAAATATACAAGCGCATACTTGCTGTTGCGTCAGGGCAAAAAACAAAGAGTGAAAAATTGGCCGTAGGCGACAATGAGTTCGTCCCTTGGCACATAGGAGCGGTACTGTAGTTTATTTAGGAAAAATCCTTGGGCAAGATTCCTACCCGCTCTAGAATATCACGGAAAGCAGAAAAGGCCGGCTTGACTGCCGCCCTTTTATTTATTGGTGCCGAAGGGGGGACTCGAACCCCCACGGGGCTACCCCCACTAGACCCTGAACCTAGCGCGTCTACCAGTTCCGCCACTTCGGCTATCAAAATCAGCCCTTGCAGACTGAACATTTAAACATTATATTACTTGCCATGTGAAGTCAATAGGCTTTACGGGTTTAACTTTTAACCTGGCGCCTTGGCTTGTGTCAAAACCCCTTAGCCAAGGAGGCAGGATTAATATATGTCGAGGATATCCAAATGCGCCTGATTAAGGATCTCAACGAGTTAAAGGAACCCCTTAAGAATCCTGTCCTTACTATTGGAAATTTTGATGGAGTTCACAAGGGACACTTGGCCCTTTTTGAAAAGCTAAAACAAAGAGCCAGTGAAATAAACGGTGAATCCGCAGTCATGACCTTTGATCCTCATCCTATAAAGGTCATGCGACCTGAAAACGCACCCCCCTTGATCACCCCCATTCACCAAAAAATAAAGCTCATAGAACAAAGCGGCATAGATGTGCTTTTTTGTCTTCCTTTTACCAGGGAGTTCTCCCGGATAACAGCACGGGAGTTTGTGGAGGACATCCTGGTCGGGAAAATAGGAATCAAGGAGCTTGTGGTGGGTTATGACTATTCATTTGGTAAGGGAAGAGAAGGCGATATTGGCCTTTTAAAAGAACTGGGAAATCATTTCAACTATCGTGTCCACGTAGTAGGTCCGGTCAAGGTGGGGGAGAATTTGGTATCCAGCACCTCTATCAGGAACCTAGTGGCAGAAGGCTGTTTGGAAGAGGCGAGAGTCCTATTGGGCAGACACTACGAGGTCTCAGGAACGGTCATCAAAGGCAAGAACCGAGGTGCCAGATTATTAGGATTTCCAACAGCCAACCTGAAACTTATTGACGAACTAACGCCCAAGAGAGGAGTTTATGCTGTTTACGTCTTGGTTAATGGAGAAAAATATCAAGGCGTTACCAACATAGGATATAATCCGACCTTTGGAAACGGTGCATTTTCCGTAGAAACACACCTATTGGACTTCCAGGGTGATCTACTGGGAAAGACTATTAGGATCCAGTTCATTGCGCGGCTCAGGGACGAAAGGACATTTGAAAATGCTGAGGCCTTGGCTGAGCAAATCAGAAAAGATATTGACTCGGCAAGAACGATCCTAGGAAGTGTCTGATAGCCTAAGCCCGCAACTAGCCCAGCTCTGAGAAACTTTGCCCTCACGGGCATGCCGTCTTGGTTCAAAAATCTATTGACACACCAACATGAATCTTTGTATTTGTCACATGGTAATTTGAACCCTGTGGCATATATCTATTTTATCACAAGACATGGCACAAACCTTATTGACATTCCCCAAAGGGGGAACACATCCACCTGGGTTAAAGGAGCTAACGGACAAGCTCCCCATTGAGCAGGCTCCAGTTCCTGAAGAACTCGACATCCTGCTGATTCAACATTTTGGGGTACCCTGTACGCCCCTGGTCAAAAAAAAGGCGGAAGTCAAGGAGGGGGAGCTCATTGGTGAAGTGGAGGGCGGTCTGGGTGCCAGCGTGCACTCAAGTGCAACTGGTAAGGTAAAAAGAATTGGAAAGGCCCCGCATCCCATATCTGTCACCGCACCTGCTGTAACCATTGCGGTGGACAAAAACTCAGAACCCCCTTCTTACCAACCAAGAGACTGGAAATCGCTTTCCAGGGAGGAACTGCTTGCTGCTGTTAAAAAGGCCGGCATTGTTGGGATCGGGGGTGCTGGGTTTCCCACCCATGTAAAGCTGTCACCTCCCACCCAGGCAAAGGTGGACACACTGATCCTCAATGGTGCGGAGTGTGAGCCATACCTCACCACTGATCATAGGCTGATGCTGGAGTATTCAAGGGAGATCGTGGAAGGGGCGAAGATTATTCTCACCATTTTGGGCATAAGCACGTGCCACATAGGCATCGAGGCTAACAAGATGGATGCAGTGGAGGCCATACAAAAGGCCATAGAAGAATCCGGTTCAAATGGGTTTCACATTCAGGTCGATCCCCTCCAGGTAAAGTACCCACAGGGTTCCGAGAAACAGCTTATATACAGTATCACCGGCAGAAGGGTACCGGGGTATGGACTTCCGTTTGACGTGGGTGTTATCGTACAAAACGTGGGAACCACCAAGGCCATATATGATGCCGTGGTCCTAAACAAACCTCTTTACGAGAAGGTTATCACGGTATCCGGCAAAGGAATAAAGCGGCCTGCAAACCTTTTGGTCAGAATCGGTACCAGGATAGCTGACATTGTTCAATACCTTGGCGGCGTAAACCCTGGATTGGCTAAGGTTGTATTGGGCGGCCCCATGATGGGATTTGCTGTCCCTTCCCTTGAAGTACCTGTGACCAAGACTACATCCGGAATCCTATTCCTTACGGAAGATGAGATAGATACCCGGCCTCATGGCCAATGCATACGCTGCGGATGGTGCCTGGAGGCATGTCCCATGGGTCTGTCGCCCAATGAAATCGGAATTTACGTTGAAGCGGGCAAGGCAGAGGAGACTTCCCGCTTTGGGGTCTTTGAATGTTTTGAATGCGGTTGTTGTGCCTTTGTGTGTCCTGCGAAAAGGCCCCTTGTCCAATTTATACGCCTTGCTAAGTCAAAGGCCAAGAAGTGATATTCCCCTTGGGGAAGAAAATGGATCAAGACACGATAGATAAAACAGTACCCAGTCCCCTTGCGGTTTCTATATCGCCCCACATAAAGAGCGGGGAATCCGTGGAAAGGATCATGTGGACCGTTGTGGTCTGCCTGCTGCCTTCCCTTGTCCTGTCCATTTTCATATTCGGCATTCAGACACTCATAATAACCTTAATAAGCGTTGCAAGTTGCGTGGCAACAGAAGCCATAACTCAAAAGCTACTTCACAGGCCGATTACCATCAAGGACGGTAGCGCGGTTATAACAGGGCTTTTGCTTGCCTACGTTATTCCGCCAGGAGTCCCTTATTGGATGCCCATCCTCGGCGCTGTCATGGCCATTTATGTGGCAAAGCATTTACTGGGAGGGATCGGGTTTAATATATTCAATCCTGCCCTCATAGGACGGGCCTTCTTGGTGGCCACCTTTCCAGTAGCAATGACATCTGCCTGGCTCCCTCCTATCAAGCACGGATCATTGTTTCAATACCTTGGCAGTGGTGTTGATGCGGTAACCACTGCCACACCCTTATTTATTCTGAAACACTACGGCATCTCCGCTGTTGTGGAAAAATTCGGATCCATTCACAGCATCTACGGGAGTTTTTTCGTGGGCTGGAGACCCGGGTGTATTGGTGAGACATCTGCCTTGCTGTTGCTCCTAGGAGGAGGTTATCTGCTTTACAAGCGTTACATCACTTGGCACATACCTGTGTCAATGATAGCCACTATAGCGCTGCTGACCTGGGCCTTCGGGGGAGAAAAACCTTTTTCTGGGGACCCCCTGCTTGCCATCCTTTCAGGTGGTGTGATGCTGGGGGCCCTGTTTATGGCCACCGATTACGTGACGTCTCCGAGCCAACCCGCTGGAAAAATCATCTTTGGTATAGGTGCCGGGGCATTGACTGTGCTTATCCGCCTAAAGGGGGGATACCCTGAGGGGGTCTGCTATGCGATTCTATTGATGAACCCCTTGACCCCTGCCTTTGAGCAGTGGTTCGGGCCTAAGCGGTTTGCGCCCCCAAAAGGTACGGCCAAATGAGAGACATTGTTCAAATAGTTGTAAGACTAACTATCTCATGCCTGATTGCGGCCTTTGTGATGGGGGCTGTGTTCACTGTCACGGACAAAGCCAAAAAGCGCAATGAGCATCAGGACTTTCAAAATACCATGTTGGGGTTGCTAGGTTACTCCAAGTCAAAACCCGTTCCCGCTGACCTCAAGCTTCATGCGGTTTACCGCTACGTTATAGAGGACGGCCAAGCTAGATATCTAGGTTACATGGTTCCGGTGATTGAGGATGGCAAGGAGAGCTATCAACTCTTGGTGGTGGATCCCGACGGGAACCTTACGAAAAGGGCCAAGTTGAACATTGCTCTAGAAAAGGCAATGGAGTCGACAGAAAGAGATGAGGCCATGGCCGAGGTGATAAAGCCGCCTCAACGTTTTCACTACGCAGATTCCTTTATCGTGGCCACCCTGGGAAAACGCCGACTTGCCTATTTGCTGCCTGGAGAGTTTCCCGGCTTTAAGACATTCATAAGGGTAATGCTTGCCCTTAGTCCCAAGTTCGAGATCACCGGTCTTGAGATCTTAGAACAAGAAGAAGATCCGGGCCTGGGTGCCGAAATAGTGCAAGACTATTTCAAGAATCAGTTTGTAGGAAAGTCCTTTGATAAGCTTAAACGACTCAAGGTGATCAAGAAGCCCCTGCCCGAGGAATATAGAAAGTACCTGGAAAGAAACAAGTACAAGGGGGGTAACTTCACACCTGAGCAAATAAAGGAGATCCAGGAAAAATACAAAGATGCGGATATATATGCCTTAACGGGCGCGACTATTTCCAGCAACGCGGTGACCTCTGGTGTGAAAAATATGGTCAAGAAATTTGCATATAGAGAAAAAATGCTCGAACGCATATTGGCCCAGCAGCGCATAGCTGCAGCATTTTAATACCAGTAACAGCCTGCTGCGGAGGGCATGAAAGTGGCAACAACGAAATCAAATACCCAGTTGGTACTGAACGGGCTCCTCAATGAGAACCCTATTTTCAGACTGGCCCTTTCCATGTGTCCTGCTGTGGGCATCAGTACTACAGTGCGAAACGGCTTGATGCTTGGGGTGGCAGTTCTTTTCGTCCAGGTATGCTCCAGTTGTACCATTGCGGCCATAAAGAATTACATACATCCTAGAATACGAATACCTACTTACACTCTCACCATCGCCACATGGGTGACCGTCATCGACTTACTTTTGTCTGCCTACTTTCCAGTTGCCTATAAGGCCATGGGCATATTTATAAAATTGATCGTTGCCTTTGCCATTATCACCATGCGCCTAGAAGTTTTTGCGTGTAAGGAATCCATTGGAAAGTCCTTCTGGGATGGCTTGGGTATGGGCCTGGGCTTCCTTTTTGGGATGGTGACCCTTGGATTCATAAGGGAATTACTGGGGATGGGAACCTTGCTCGGCCACGATGTCCTAGGCTTCAAACCCTTACTTTTCTTTGCCTTGCCATTTGCAGGATTTTTCTGTGTTGGATTCATGATGGCAGTCTTTAATTATGTGGAACTGGTATTTAACAGAATGAAGAAAAAAAGAGGCTGAACTGATGTCACGTTTAAAGTTTAAGGGTCTCTTTTGTGCTATCTTGGTCACCCTTGTATTGGTTCCCTTTTCAGGCAGATGTGCTTCTAGCCCTTCAAACAAGTTTATCCAAAAAAGCGCCTTCAAGGGCAAGAACGATATTGTGATAACTTTTGCAGCACCCGTGGAGGAGGCCTGGGCCAAGGATATTTCCAACTACAGGGTATATGAAGAGCCAGATCCCGACATACGCCTTGAGATCTCCAACATTACCCTCAGTCAGGATCGAAAAACCGTAATTCTGCACTTTGACGAAGAACTAAATCAAAACCAGCCCCATGTGGTCACAATAAGGGATATAAAATCCCAAGGAAAAAACCTTGGCACCGCAATTGTGAAGGTCAAAAAGCTCTATCTAGGCTTTCTTTTTTCCATATTTATTGGCGCAATGCTCATACACAACTTCGTATTCACCAAGTATCTTGGTCTCTGCGTCTTTTTCGGAACCTCGCAAAAAAAGTCCACGGCTGTGGGCATGGGCATCACCTTCACGATCGTCATGGTAGCCAGTGCCATGATGTCATGGTTTCTGTACCAGTTTGTACTGAAGCCCTATCACCTTGATTACTTGCAAATCATTGTATTCATAGGCTTGGTGTCACTATCGGTACAGGCAGTTGATACTATTTTAAGAAAGGTCAACCCCGTTCTCTTCAAGGCCTTCGGGGTTTACCTTGTCTTAGTGATTGCGAACTGCATCATTCTTGCTGTACCCCTCATCCTTGCTGACAACGAATATAATGCAGCAGAGAGCTTCATGCTTGCCCTTGGGGCAGGCCTTGGCTTTCTGGTGGCTCTTTTTCTAATGTCGTCGGTGAGGGAACGATTGGAACTTGCAAATGTACCGCCTACTTACCGGGGACTTCCGATCGCCTTCGTGGTGGCCGGGTTGTTTGCCCTGGCATTCTTGGGATTCTCAGGAATGAGCATATTTTAGAGGTAAAATAGATGGACCCCACATTAATTAAGATGGCCATCGGCGGCTTGGCGCTTCTGGGCTGCATCGGGCTGTTTTTCGGCATAGGCCTGGCATTGGCGGCTCATAAATTTGCTGTTGAGGTGAATCCAAAAGTAGAAGAAGTGAAAGAAGTTCTTGCGGGTGCCCAGTGAGGCGGTTGCGGCTTCGCAGGCTGCGAAGCATACGCAGAGGCTGTGGTCAACGATCCCACTGTGCCGCCCAATCTGTGCTTCCCGGGAAAAGAAGAAGTCGCTGCCAAGGTAGCCGAAATCACAGGAAAAAAAATGGCCTCCGTGGAAAACGTCACTGCTGCTATACGCTGTTCAAGGCCCGAGGGAAATGTAAAGGTTCAACTGGATTATGTGGGACACAAAACCTGTGAGGGCGCATCACTTGCTTATGGGGGCCCATGGGCCTGCAAGTTTGCATGTCTGGGATTTGGTGACTGCGTGCTTGCCTGTCCCTTTGACGCCATGGAGCTGGTAAACGGTATGCCCCAGGTTGATCCTGTGGCATGTGTCGGCTGCGGAACATGCGCCAGAACCTGCCCCAAAGGAATCATCGAACTTATTCCTTCCCAGGCCCGGGTTTGGGTTCCTTGCAGCAACAGGGACTCGGCCAAGGAGGTAAAGGCAGTATGTGAAGTGGGTTGTATTTCCTGCCGCATGTGTGTTAAGGTGTGCCCCGCCAAGGCGGTCACCTTGGAAGAAGGCATTATAAAGATTGACCACAAGAAGTGCCTTGATTTCGGGCCCGAATGCAATGAGGTGTGCGTGGAAAAATGCCCGCAAGAAATCTTTAAATATTACCGGCATGCGGTATCTGTAAATAAGAGCAAGGAGGCCGCATAAGAAATCTCGAGTACTTAAAAAGGAGTCATCCAATGACGGGAAAAGCTTTTCGAAACATCGAACCTCCAATTACACGGAGGAGATTCCTGCAGATGTCCGGTTGGGTAGGCCTGGGGGTGGCCGCACCATTGTTTTTTCCGGTCGGCACCGAGGCCGTCAAATTCAACAAGAAATTCTATAAGGTCTCAGAAACCCGCTTAGGTATGGGTACTTTTGTGTCCATGACCCTAATCCACCCCTCTAAGGATGAAGCGCAAGAGGCAATGGGACTAGCCTTTGAGGAAATCGATCGCCTCACGCGACTAATGAACAGGTTCAATCAGGACACTGCTGTCGGAGAGTTGAATAAAGAAGGTTTTTTGAAGGATGTGCCCCCAGATCTCTCCCATGTTGTCTATGCGGCGCTTCGTTATTTCAAGGTAACAAACGGCGCATTTGACATAAGCGTGGAACCAATCATTAGCCTTTACGTTCAGCGACTTTCAAATGGGAGTAAGTCTTTGCTCAGTGAAAAGGAACTTCGTGAGGTATTGGGCCGAGTAGGTGCGGAGAATATCGTTTTTGACGGTCGAACCATCAAATTCCTTAAGGAGGGCATGGGCATCACCCTTGACGGTATCGCCAAGGGCTACATAGTTGACAGGGCCTCAAGCCTGCTATCTTCCAAAGGCATTAAGAACCACCTCATCAATGCCGGAGGAGACATCAGAACAGTGGGACAGGCCAAAGGAAAGAGGCCGTGGACCATTGCCATCCAAGACCCTAACAAGAAAAGACACTATCCGGACATCGTAAAGATGAATGATGGGGCCATTGCAACCTCAGGTAATTACGAGGTCTACTTTGATCGGGAAAGGATGTACTATCACATCGTAAACCCCAGGACCGGTCACTCGCCACTTCAGACCACCAGCGCATCAGTCATGGCAAATACGACCATGGAGGCAGATGCCCTTTCCACCAGCGTGTTTGTAATGGGACCCACTGAGGCCTTACGATTCATTAATTCCATACCCAGGTGCGAATGTTTGCTCATTACAAGGAAGAATAAGATACTGAGGTCCGCGGGCTGGAAAAGCGCGACCATATAGTAGCCTCAATTTCCGTGATTAATCTGTTTAACGTGGGAGGATTGATTGCAGATATAGCAATCCCTCCCATTTTTCGCTCCAGTCGCTGCACAGCCTCAACTGGCAAAAGATCAGCCTTGTTCAAGACAAGAAGCGTAGGCGTGGAATCAAGGTTGAGGTGTCTGAGCACCTTGTATACCTCGTCTATGTGTTTTTCCATCATGGGGTGCGAGGCGTCCACAACGTGGAGTAGCAGGTCCGCATCGCCGAGTTCTTCCAGCGTGGCGGCAAAGGCCTCTAAAAGGTCTTTGGGCAGATCCCTAATAAATCCAACTGTGTCAGTTATTATGGCCTCTCGCTCCCTTGGAAAGCGAAGCCTCCTGCTGGTGGGGTCGAGGGTCTCGAACATTCGATTTCTCACTTGGATACTGCTATTTGTTAAGGAATTGAGTAGAGTGGACTTGCCCGCATTGGTGTAACCTACTATTGAAATGACGGGCAGGTTTTTTGCCTTACGCAGCCGTCTCCTAGTGTGCCTTTGGGCCCTCACCTCTTTCAGTTCTCTTTTTAGACGGGCGATTCTTTCATGTACGCGGCGTCTGTTGATCTCCAGCTTGGTCTCACCGGGACCCCTCCCGCCAATACCACCGGTCAGCCGTGACATGGCGGTATTCTTGGTAGCAAGCCTTGGCAACAGGTACTTCAATTGCGCCAATTCTACCTGTATCTTTCCCTCGCGGGTTACAGCCCTGCGTGCGAATATGTCTAGTATTAGCTGGCTGCGATCTATAATCTTGAGATCAGTAAAATCAGCGAGATTTTTCACTTGGGCTGGTGTGAGCTCGTGGTTGAATATAAGCAGATTGGCACCTTCTTGTAAGCATTTGAGGGCAAGATCTGTAAGTTTCCCTTTCCCTATAAGAAACCTGGGATCCGGCCTCCTGACCCGTTGGACCACTCGCCCGGCCACATCTATTTCATCGGAAACCGCCAACTCCTCAAGCTCATCCAGTCTCTCCTCTTCCACCCACCGCTCTCCAGACGTGACTCCAACGAGCACGGCGCGATCCTTTTTGTCAATAGACGCCGCAGGGCGAGCCCGAGCAAGCTCAGATTCAAGGGAAAGGATCATTTCCCTGAAATTTACGCTCAGCCGCCCCATGTCAGGGGCAGCATGTACTATCCAACCGGTCCCCTTAGTATTTGCAGGAAGCACATTCGCATATGTGATACGGCCCGGAATCCCGCCTTCTTTAACCTCAATGGAAACCATCAGATCCAAGCGAAGTAGGATAAGGTCGCTAAGGTCCTCTTTCGTAAGGGGCTCTCCGTTGAGATGGGTGTGAACGCATCGGAGACCCTTGAGCCTGCCATGGCCCTGTCTGAATCCCGATAAGTCAGGAATCCAGATTCTGGCCCTATCACCCACCACTACATAGGCGATTCGGCCTGTTCTCGTAATAAGAAGCGCTATCTGTCTGTTTAGTTCCTCTGACAACTCTGCCAACTGGCGAGCCAATTCGCGGGAAATTATCTCTGAGGCAGGTACCTTGCGGCGATACAGGCGCTGGAGTCTTTTCTGCTGACTACCCCTCAAGCCCGATGTCTTGCCATATATCCTCTCGATAGGCAGTCTCCCCCTTCCTTATAGGCGCTAAATGCAACATAATATTATCTCATGAGATTTGCCTCAGTAGCAAGGCCCATCTTTGCCACACAAAAACCACCTCAAGCAGCTGCTTCCTCCTGTATAAAATTCCGGAACCTGGTGATCTCCTTCTGGAAAGTGAGCTTAAAGTATCCTGTTGGGCCGTTTCGTTGCTTGGCTACTATTATTTCAGCAACATTGCGATTTTCTTCTGTTGTTGGGTGGTAAACCTCATCGCGGTAAATGAATGCTATTACATCGGCGTCCTGTTCTATAGCACCGCTCTCCCTCAGGTCTGCGAGTTGAGGTCTTTTGTTCGGCCTGTCTTCAACTTTGCGGTTAAGCTGAGATAGAGCCAGAACAGGCACATTGAGATCCTTGGCCAATGCCTTGAGAGAGCGGGATATTTCTGATATCTCCAGTTGCCTGGACTCGGCAGATCTCCTTCCCTGAATAAGTTGCAAGTAGTCCACGATCACCAAGGCCAGGTCTCTTTTCTTTTTAAGGCGCCTGCACTTGGCCTTCATTTCCAATACCGTAATAGCAGAGCTGTCATCAATAAAAATAGGTAGCTCTGAAAGCCTGTTGGCTGAATGAGTTAGCCTTGCCCAGTCGCCATCTCTCAAAAACCCTGTTCTAAGTCTGGTGGCATCTATTCCAGCATCAAAACCAAGGAGTCTTATGCCCAGCTGCATCTTGGACATCTCAAGGCTAAAAATTGCAACTCCCTTTCCGGTGCGCTCTGCCGCATTATACCCGATATTAAGGGCAAGTGCCGTTTTTCCCATGCTGGGTCTGCCGGCTATGATAATAAGATCTCCTGGTTGTAGTCCAGCGGTTATCCTGTCGAAGTCATCAAAGCCAGTCGGCACCCCTGTCACGTATCCTTCACTGGCCGAAACACTTTCCAGCTTCCTAAAACTATCCTTGACCACCTCCTGCATGCTCTGAAAGCCTTCTTTCACCCGCTCCTCAGCTATGTCATAGATGGACTGCTCTGCCAATTCCAGCAACTCCTCGGTGTCATGCCACGGCTGAAAGCAGGATTCAGAAATGATTGAGCATTGGGCGATTAGCTTTCTACGTACAGAGAAGTCTTTTACAATTTCCGCATGGTGCATTATACCGGCAGAAGTGGACATGGCCTCAGCCAGCAGGGCAATATAGTCGTTGCCTCCCACTTTTTCTAACAAATTCTTCTCATTGAGATACTGGGAAAGGGTGATCAAATCGATAGGCTCATCCTCATTGTAAAGGGCTATCATGGCCTCAAACAACAATGCATGGGCCTCTCTATAAAAATCTTCGGGAGACAGGATATCCACAACACTGTTGAGGGCGTCATTGTTTATGAGTATCCCGCCCAAAACAGCCTGCTCGGCCTCGTTGTTATGGGGGGGCACCTTCATGATAGATGAAGGTGAGCTCTCTTTGCTCCCTGGCATAGTCCACTCACTCTTATTTCAATATGGAGCCTAATTATTTCTTTTCCTCAGCTCCTTCAGCTTCCACTGTTACTTTGAGATTTCCCGTAACTTCCGGATAGATCTTAACCTTGACTTCGAACTCGCCGACTTCCTTTATTGGTCTGTCTAAGACTATTTTCCTTCTATCTACCACTATACCCTGTTTTTCTAACGCTTCCGCAATATCCATGGCCGTTACCGAACCATAGAGTTTCCCTTCCTCACCAGCCTTTTGTACAAACGAGAGTTGGATAGATTCTATCTTCTCCCTTAGTTGCTCCGCTTCTTCTTTGGCCTTCAGCCTTCTTGCCTCTATTTTCTTTCTCCGGCCCTCAAGCAATTTCAGATTCCGCGGCGTGGCCTCTAGTGCGAATCCCTTTGGCAACAGGTAATTCCTGGCATAGCCGTTCGCCACCTCCAGGATATCCCCCTCTAGCCCCAGTTCATGCATGTCCTTTGTAAGGATAACCTTCATATGTCAATCCTCCTATAGCTCATGAGTCGTTCATCCCGGCTCTGCGAAAATTAACCCACTGGTCGAACAATCCTCCCAGCGCAAGTACCACAAGAAAAAACTGCTGAATCGCTATGAAAAAGTATAGAATAATTCTTAGCCACGTGGGCGCTTTCAACCTGTTCAGGAAATAAGAAACTATGGCCATACCCTGAAACAGGTAAACGGCCATGAAGAAGATAAGCACGTTCAGTGCAGCAAATCTTATACCGTCAAACGGCAAAAATAAAGCGAAACCTGAAAGAATCACACCCCAAACCAGGTGTTCAGGGGCCTTCCACATTACAAGTTCTTTCTTTTCAATAACATCTATACCCCTTGACCGTAAGATGCTTCTTGCCAACATCACGTTCAGCCAAACCACGAATCCACTCCCTACGACCATGAGAGAAGGATAGATGCGAAGTATGGCATTCCTGACCATATCCAAGTAAGCCTTCATCTCTACTGTCTTTTCAGGAGGCACCCCCAGCGTCTGATGAGCATCGGGGGCCAGGGTCAAACTTGCGACCAGATAGCCTTTGATCATCTTCACTGGGCCAGACCCCTCTGATATGGCTACAAGAGCCACAATAACAAGGCTCACTCCCACTAGAACCGCTGTGCCAAGCCCCACTGACCAACCTATGCTCAGCCTGTTTTGCAGGGCATAGGCTAAGGTAAAGCCAACAGCCCCGAACTCCAGGGCAAAAAGCCCGAGTTTCACTACACCTCCCAATAAGGCCAAAAGAAACAGCCCGACTGTCACTATAAAAACAAATTGAAGAGCATATCGGGGCTGAAGGCCGAATAGGTAGTACGTGAAAGGCAAAGGGGTCAACAGACCCACCAGGACCCCTGCTACAGGAACCACAGCTATTGCTGCCAGAAAGAAAGCCGCCCAAACCGTACATTTAATGATATCTGAGGTCCTCATGGGTTTGAAGGTATGGGCAGAACCTTTGCCTTCCAAAGGCAAGCTTGCCGAGGCCCACGCGAGGTAGGTTATCTGACAACAGAGGTGGTAAAAGGCAATAGCGCCATTATCCTGGCCCTCTTTATCGCCAGTGTCAACATCCGCTGGTGTTTAGCGCAATTACCCGAAATCCTTCTGGGAATTATTTTACCTCGCTCTGTTGTAAACATCCTCAAGGTTCGAGGATCCTTATAATCTATCTTGAGGCTGCTATCTGCACAAAACTTGCAAATTTTCCTTCTGTGATATGTCCTTCTCGCCCTATTATATGCCATCTTATGCCCCCTCCTGTACCTGTTCAGTCGCTTCACCGGTATCTTCCGGCTGTGCTGCCTCCTCTTCTTCTGGCTCCGCTACCTCCTGAGGCGCGAATTCCCTTTTTAGCTCATCAGGATCTGCCTTATCACGCAGTTTAATGGTCTGGTACTTCATAACCCTGTCATCAAGCCGCAAGTCCCTCTCAAGCAAAAAGGTTATGCCAGGGGGGCCACAATATTGAAGCAAAACATAGAACCCTTTGTCAAACTTCCTGACCTGGTAAGCCAGCTCTTTCTTCCCCCACTCATCCAGTCGAATAACAACGCCACCGTTTTTCTCAATGATACTGTTGAATTTTTCCAGTACCTCCTTGTATTCCTCCTGGGAAAGTTCAGGGGTCAAAAGATATAGTGTTTCGTAAAATCTCATGGAATTCTCCTTTCGGCCTTTAATTAGTGGTCCTGCTCCCTGTCTGCGCCAATAAGTCAGCACAGCAGGAGTAGAACAAGGAGTTTTAAAAAAAGAAAGTTTAATTTTTGAAGACAATCATGTCAAGGGAAATGGATCACTACTCCTCATTTCTTGACATTGTGCATTTGGACTCATAAGTATATTAATTTGCAGATACCACACCAACTTGGCCTTCAGGGAGTCTCGAAATGTGGGAAAAGGAGATAGAGGTCGCGACCGAAGCCGCAAAACAAGCAGGCGCGGTTTTGCATGAACGGTTCGGGCACGTCCGGCACATAATGAAAAAAGGTGAGATTGATCTAGTTACCGATGCAGACCTAAAATCCGAGTCTCTTATCCTGCAAGCATTGTCCAGCCACTTTCCAGAGGACAACATATTATCAGAAGAAAAGGGGGATCAAAATCAACCCTCAGCCAGAAGATGGCTGGTGGATCCCCTTGATGGTACAACGAACTTCGCCCACGGATTTCCTTTTTACTGTGTGTCCATAGCATTGGAAATAGGCCGGGAGCTGGTAGTAGGCGTGGTCTACAATCCTTACATGAATGAGCTTTTTCAGGCAGCATCCGGCAAGGGGGCCTGGCTCAACGGTGAACCTATTCATACCTCTGGTACCCGAAATATTGGAGAGGCCTTACTTGGAACGGGTTTTCCATATGATATTCACCAGAGATCAGAAAAAGTGCTGGATCTCTTTCGAAGGATGATCTTGGTGGCACAGGGAGTACGCAGGGCGGGGTCGGCTGCCCTCGACCTATGCTACGTAGCAGCTGGTAGGCTTGACGGGTTTTGGGAACAATCCTTAAAACCATGGGATACAGCGGCTGGATGTGTGATTTTACGAGAAGCAGGAGGAATCTTGAGCACCTTTGATGGGAGGGAATATACCCCATATGAAAATACTATCGTTGGCTCGAACCTCTATGTCTATGAGCAAATGATGTCCGTAATAAAAGAAGCTGAAGCGAAAAACTAGGCACTTGAAAGTAGTCGATTCACCGAATCGCTGTCCACTCCTCGTATCAACACGGTTTTTATTCTGGATCTCTCACCAGCAGTAATTTCCACGTCGCTTTTTCGCACTCCTACAGCCCTGGCAATGAACTCCTTCAGGGTCTTATTTGCTTTTCCCCTAACAGGTTGGGCTGCTACCTTGATTCTATATACTCCTTGGTCCACCCCTACAATCTGGTTCTTGGCTCCCCCTGGAATCACCCTAACTTTGATTCTAGCACCGGAGTTTTCCTTTGATGGCATCTCTATCCTTCCGGTCCCTTAGGTCGCCAACCTTGCGGCTATCTGGTACAAGGTCCTTATCAAGAAAGTCTGAATAAAAATTATTGCCAAGATTACAATGATAGGTGAAAAATCCAAACCACCCATGCTTATCGGGAGCCTTCTTCTTATGGGATAAAGCACCGGCTCTGTCACGGAATGGAGAAATCTTACAATAGGATTATAGGGATCGGGGTTGACCCAGGAGATTATTGCTCTGCCAATTATGATATACATGTATGCCTTTAATACGTAATGAAGTACTGTAGCCA
>QMLZ01000050.1 GCA_003646995.1 Deltaproteobacteria bacterium
ACCCCAAGGTGTATTGGCTGTGGTGATGAACTTTCATAGCATGGGAAAAGATATTGCCGCCGCAAATCTGAATATGGTCAACTGCTCCTTGAAAGGATTGGCACCTCTTCCCAAGCTGGATCAGGTTACATCACTTCTGAAACAATGCGGCTTCCCAAAATTGATATTCATCGCTTCATACCTGGAAGTACATTTTACGGGATCGTTGCTAGCAATACTCAAATATGATAGGGTTACTTGGCCAATGCTGATCAAGTTAGAACTGCAGAGTGGCTCCATATGATTAATGCAATAGTGAGACTTTAGAAATCCATTGAATTAGAAAGGAGGAAGAATAATGAAAAGATTTCTGGGAAAAGGAGCATATTTTTTTGGTACTTTTCTGCTCGCTGTTTTGGTCTTGGTTTCTAGCGTAAACGCAGAACTAAAAGTAGGAACTCTCTTTTGTTATACAGGTCCCCTTAAAGAATTCGGTCCCAATATTAGAAATGGGACCGTCCTTGCGGCCAAGCAGTTAAAAGAAGCTGGCTTGACAATCAAGTTGATTCATGAAGATACGGAAACTTCTCCTATTGCTGCTACAGATGCGGCAAAAAAACTTGTTAACATTGACCATGTGGTGGCAATAATCGGTCCCATGACCAGCCCTGGTGTAGTTGCAGTGGCTGAATCCGTGACATGCCGCAAGGGCATTCCTATCATCTCGCCATCTGCCACCTCGCCCCTATTGACTGTCCTACCTGCAGACAAAGACAAAGACTTCGTGTTTAGGACTTGTCCTTCTGATGCCTTACAAGGAATCGTTTCTGGCATATTCGCTTCTACCAGGTACAAGACAGCTTCCATCATGTACATCAACAATCCATACGGACAGGGCCTTGCGGAGAATTTCACAAAATCTTTTGAAAAACGGGGTGGCAAAGTTCTGGCCTCAGTGCCTCATGACGAGAAAGTCGCCGAGTCTTATACAGCGGAACTGAGAAAAGCTCTCAAGGACAAACCGGACGTGCTTTGTGCTTTTAGTTGGGTGGGTAATGCAAGGATTTTCATAAAGGAGGCGATCGAGTTTTTCAAATATAAAAGCTTTCTTTTTTGTGATGGTACCAAGTCCCAAGATCTTATCAAGGCAATTGGCGCAAAGAACCTTGAGGGGCAATACGGCACAGCACCTGCCTCAGCAAAAGGCGATGCATACCTAGTGTTCGTTACAGATTATAAGGAAGAATTTGGAAAACTTCCTCCCTTGCCTTTTATCACGAACGCCTATGATGCTTTGGCAGTCGTTGGCCTGGCAGCTTACTCTGCCCAGATAAAAGGCCTTGCGCTAACCCCCAAAAATATAAGGGATAATTTTAGAGAGGTTGCCTGTCCTCCCGGAGAAGTAGTCAAACCTGGTGAGTTTAAGAAGGCCTTTGACTTATTAAAAAAGGGCAAAAAGATAAATTATGAAGGGGCCGCTGGCTCCATAGATTTCGATTCCTTTGGCGATGTGATAACGCCTATCGAAATTTGGAAATATTCTAAGGGAAAGATTGTCCCCGTCAGGGTAGAATATGATATCCCTAAAGAGTGAACCCCCCCTAAGGAAATGATATTTGTTTGGGCTGGACAAGTATTTCGTCCAGCCCAAACAAATCGGCCTCCAGTTAAAATTGCAGAAAAACCCTGAGTTCCGTACAGATGATCATCCAAATATATGAAATCCAGACTCCTTGGGAAGCGGAGAAGTGCATTAAGGTTGGAGTCGATCACATAGGAAGTGTTATCCTTTCTCAAGAGGAATGGAGGGTCCCTGATGTCAAGACCGTTGTCGAGCTTGCCCAAGGAGCAGGGAAAAAAAGCAGTCTAATTTTCTTATTTTCTGATGATCAAACCATTTTCAAGGCCCTTGATTACTACCGACCCAATATTGTCCACTTCTGTGAGTCTCTAACAGATCATACCGGTAAAACTGTAAGCCTGCATCGTTTCCTTAAAAAGCAAGAAAGTATTAAGCGCCTATTCCCTGAAATCCAAATAATGCGTTCTATCCCCATAGCCCCAGAGAGCTATAATCCTCGCCCATTATCTCTTGAAATTGCTCAGAAATTTGAACCCGTGACTGACTTCTTCCTTACAGACACCTGGCTGGGAAAAGAACCTGTGGAGGGCTTTATTGGTATCACCGGAAGGGTTCTTGACTGGAATATTGCAGCCCAATTGGTTAGACATACCACAATACCAGTCATTCTGGCAGGCGGCTTGGGACCTCACAATGTATACGAAGCCCTGGTAAAGGTAATGCCAGCAGGTGCCGATAGTTGTACCGGAACTAATGAAAAAGACAAAAAGGGCAATCCTATCCGCTTTAAAAAAGACTTCAACAAGGTTAAACAGTTCGTGTTGGAGGTCCGAAGGGCGGAGCAAGAATTGAGAAACTGAATTTCTTGGGGAGCACTAGGGATTGGAAGCCCAGACCTCAATGCAAATAGCGCTGACCTGCCCGCAATGTGGCGGGCAGGTCGAACTAGCCGAAGATGCCTCGGTTTTTCACTGCACCTTCTGCGATTCCACACTGAAGCCCACGGGCAGGAACGAGGTGCAGTCTTTTTTCTTCCCGCCCAAAGGAAATAAGGAGACAGTAGGGAGGGCACTGGTAAAGGCCCTTTGGGAGAAAAAGGGAATGAGGGCTTCTATCGCTGAATCGTCCCTGGTATATGCTCCTTTTTGGCGCGTAAAAGGAATGCTTTTTCAATGGGCCTTTGGCAGAGAATATGAATCAACCACCTTTGATGGCCCGTCTTTTGATTACTTCAAGAAGCTAAGGGCTGTCCCATACATCAGGACCTTTCCAGCGTTTGAATCTCACACCTTTCAAATGCTATCCATAGGACTGAGAGCCCAGGCCATGAAGATGTGGCCGTTTAACAGGGAAAAAATGGGGCTTGAGGCCCTCTTGCTGGAGCAAAATATTTCCCTCAAGCAGGCAGTGAAAAAGTCTTTGCAAACATCAGGGCCCGTGTTGGACGGAGGCAAACGCAGCCTTAACATCAGTAAGACAGCCCTTATAGGAGAAAAATACAGCCTCGTATATTTTCCGCTTTTCTATTTCCTGCTCGAACTGCAAGGCAGGGAACGCCCAGTGATAATAGACGGGCTATCTCATAAGATCATCAAAGGGGACTTACCCAAGGACCAGTTCATACCTAACGACCCGAGTGAGAAACTTCCATATACACCTCTTACCTTCATCCCGTTTAAATGTCCCAATTGTGGCTGGGACCTGCCTTTTCAACCCTCGGCCCGGATTCACCTGTGCAATACCTGTGGCATGGCATGGCAGGAATTTGGAGGCAGGTTTCACCAAGTTCACTACAAGGTCTGGGAACCTGACACCAGGATTGCTGGTCTTGTGTATCTGCCCCTTTGGAGGCTGCAGGTCATTATCCACACACCCAACAAGGAACACAAAACACTCAAAGATTTTTTTGATTTATTCCCCCAGCCACGAATTGAAACTGAGCGCAACCTGGAGAAAGAATCAATCCACTTCTATGTACCTGCATTCCGCATCAAGAATCCCGTTGCAGTCGACAAGTTCGCCTCAAGGTTTATCCTTCAGCAACCTCAAATCCCTGAGAACCTGCCGACAAATCTCAGGGAGGAAAAGGCCGGTCCAGCTTGGCTGCCCCTTGGAGAGGCAATGGAAATGGCAGGAATGCTTCTACTGTCCATCACGCCAAAGCGATCAAAGCCCATACAGGCCGCGGTTAAGCAAGCCAAAATCAAACTGAGCCATCGGGAATTGTTGTGGGTGCCATTCGCCCAAAAAGGAATCTTCCTAAAGGAAGTTCATACCGACCTTGCCATTCAAAAAAATTGTTTGGAATTAGAGTAGGTGGGACCATATAGCGTAAATTCAGGGCTTGATAGCAGAAAGCGCATTTTCCAGCTCTCTTACATGTGACTCCTCTTCTTCTATGATCCTCCTCATAAACGGAAGCACATCCTCGTTTACCGCTGTACTTAACATATTGTAGAAAAGCATCGTATCCTGCTCAAACTCCACCGCTGCCATCAAAACGTCTTTTATACTTCCCATCTTGGTGAAATCCACATCTTTCAAGGAAAAGCACTGCTCACCTAAAATGCTATTGAGAATCTTCCGCCCCATATCATAGAGGTCCGGATTGTCTATTTTTTCATCTACCTCTTCCCTTAATTCAGCAAACCACCTCACATGCCTTACTTCGTCCTCGGCCAGTTTTATTAGAAGGTCTCGGATTGGACCTGGATCAATCTTCTCTGCGGCCTCGCGATAAACTTTTTCCCCATTCTGTTCAATCTTCACTGCAAGATCGAGTACTTCATCCAGCGTAAACATGTTGCCTCCTTCCTCCAAGCCGGTTATACAAGAAATTGAAAGTCAATTAAAGTCCCATTAGGAGATAGCAGCACAAGAAATGAAGAAGATATTCACAATCGGTACTAGTACTCGTTCTTCCCATGAATTTTTCTCTATCCTGAATGCCTATGATATACGAAGAATACTTGATATTAGACGCTTTCCAACTAGTACCCGGTATCCTTTTTTTAACAGGGATAAACTTAACCGGGCCGCCAGTTCCCATGGCATCACTTACATTTGGCTAGGCGGTCTCTAGGTGGTTACAGAAAAGGCGGCTATGAGAAGTATAAGTCAACCCCCGAATATCGCGAGGGGCTTGAAAAACTCGAAAATTTAGGGCAAGAGGATACCTCGGTCATAGTATGTGCTGAGTTGTTGCCCTGGAAATGCCATCGATTTCAAGTGGCGGAGGACCTGGTTTCAAGGGGATGGAGGGTGATTCACATCATAGATCGAGAGAGAACCTGGGAGCCTTCACCAAAACAACGGCAACAAACCTTTGTTTTCCCGAAAAACAATGGAGCGAAAACTTCCGTATAGGAGCTTCACAATGGCTGAAAAACAACCTCAAAAAACGCTAAACCCCCGCTACTTAAATGAAATTTTCTCACAGGTAAACGATTGTCCTTACTTTCAGTTGCTATCCATGAAACTAAAGAGCTTGAACTGGGGTTCTTCTGTCCTGGAAGCCCCTGTTCAGCAAAAGCATATGCAACCCTATGGCATGGTCCATGGAGGGGTATGCGCATCTCTTATAGATGCCGCTTGTTTTTGGGCAGCGTGGACCCAGATAGAGGGGAATGCCGGCCTGACAACCGTTGAGCTGAAGCTTAACTACCTGGCCCCTGTGTCCAAAGGCATCCTGCTAGCCAAAGGTCGATCCATCAAGACCGGCCGTACTCTGTGCCTCTCAGAGGCCACAGTGCAAGATGAAAATGGGACTATTATAGCCCATGGAACATCAACTCTGATGGTTATAGAGTCTCTTAAAATACGGGGTAAATTTGCTGAGGATCGAAAATATTTATAATGCGGCAAGCCGGCGCAATAGCATACCCTACCTCAACATTGGCCCTTGACTTTTTGCTCCTATCAACCTAATGTTCATAGCCCCATAGAGCTCTTCTCCCTTCCAAGCATCTGGCTTACAACAAGAACTGGTTGATCAGGGCTCATGCTGTCTCCTGGCCTGGGCTTATTTCTGGAACGGCCGCTCTGGCAGGGATTATTTAGTTTTTACCAGCTACTGCCGATAATAACATGGGAATCCAGGGGAAAGGTCTTAGTTACTCTCTTTTTTGAGACAAGAACTGGTACTTGCTGCCTTCAAAAAAGGTCACAGGAATAGGGAAAGGCAATATCGAGGAGGAAAATCATGGATTACTCCATCAGCCCGGATGGCGAGCGGTTTAAATTGCCGGACGAAGCGGACTACGGGAAAGAATACGAGAGACTTGAAAAGTTAGTGGGGGATAAAAGGGCCCAGGGATATGAAATTGTGGTTGTCATGGGCCTTGGGTTTGTGGGCGCTGTAATGGCCGGTGTAATTGCAGACTCTGTTGACAAAAAGACAGGAAAACCCAACAAATTTGTCATCGGGATGCAGAGGCCCAGCACCAGAAGCTACTGGAAGATACCCCTTTTCAACCGCGGTCAGTGTCCCATAAAGGCCGAAGACCCTGAGGTTGCCCCCTTGATAGAGCGCTGTGTAAAAGAAAAAGGAACCCTTGTCGCTACCTTTACCTATGATGCACTGTGTTTCGCTGACGTCCTGGTGGTGGATGTACAGTGTGATTTCATAAAACAGGAACTCGGCAACCTGCGCAGCGGGTATGCAGACATTAGCGCGTTGGAGGAAAGTTTTAAGGTCATAGGGCAAAAGATCTCACCCGAATGCCTTGTGCTCATAGAGACCACCGTCCCTCCCGGCACAACCGAGTATGTTGCCTATCCAATCATAAAGAAGGCGTTCAAGTCCAGAGGTATCACCAAGGAACCCCTATTGGCCCATAGCTTTGAAAGAGTAATGCCAGGCAGGGAATATGTGCGCTCTGTAAGGGACTTTTGGCGGGTGTGCAGTGGACTTAATGAGGAAGCAAAACAAAGGGTCACAAAATTTCTTTCAGAGATCCTAAACGTGGAAGAATATCCGCTAACCGTCCTGGAGAAGCCAATTGAAAGTGAGACCTGCAAAATAGTGGAAAACAGTTTCCGGGCCACCATCCTCGCATTTCTCGACGAGTGGAGCAAGTTTGCAGAGACAAACGGTGTTGACCTCATAAAAGTCATAGAGGCCATAAAGGTGCGCCCCACCCATAGCAATATCATATTCCCGGGTCCCGGTATAGGGGGCTACTGCCTGCCAAAAGACGGTGGATTGGGGCTTTGGGCATATAAACATCTTATGGGATTCGAAAATGATATCTTCAAGATAACGCCCGAGGCAATAAACATAAATGATACAAGAGCACTTCATGCAGCCCAACTGGTAAGGGATGCCATGAGGAACATGGGACGCATAGTGGCAGCTTCCCAGATCACCTTGCTTGGCGTATCTTACAGAGAAGACGTTGGTGATACCCGCTACAGCGGCTCTGAGATCATTGTTCGGAAGCTGGTGGAGATGGGAGCCGATGTCAAGGCCCACGATCCTTATGTTGACCATTGGTGGGAGCTTGAGAAGCAAGACACTTACCCTGCAAGGGGAACCAGCTGGTCAAGGTTTTTTAGAAACCAGGAGCACCTTACAGAATTCAGGATGAGCAAAACGCTGGAGGAGGCACTAAGCGGGTCAGATGCAGTAATCTTTGCCGTGCGCCACAAACCATATTTACAACTAGAGCCGGATGAAGTGGTTAGGATGGCGGGCGGTCCCTTGGCAGTTGTGGACTGTTTTGGGATATTGAGCGACGCGAAAATAGAACGGTATTTTGAGCTGGGCTGTGAAGTAAAAGGCCTTGGCCGCGGCCACATCAACCGCATCAAGGACAGGGTCAGGAAACGAAAAATGGGCCTTACGCCTTAAGCCTTACGCCTCATGCCTTTAATTCATATATGCAGCTCTACCACGTCCCCGTCTTGAAGCACGTGATCCTTTTGGATCATCTGCCCATCAAATACCGCCTTTCCCCATACCCTTGCATACTTCAACTTCTTAACAAAGTCCTTGTGTATCTTTCCTGCCAAAACCTCCAAGGTGCTATCCTTGGGAAGAATAAAAGGTGCACTTAGGTCGGGTTTCTTTCCAGGCGCCTTGGTAAAAACCCTAATGATCCCCGCGACTTCAAAAATCTTGGTAAGTAAAGCCGACAAGTGCCGTTTATTTTTGGCTGAGGCTGGCACGCAGGGCAGCTTCAGCTCACACAGCTCAAGAAATACCTGAAAGTCCTCTTCCGCCTCCTGGGAATCCACCTTATTCACCACGACAATGGTTTTCTTGATAAAGGGCGGCTTTTTCAGGTCAGCCGGGACAGGAACTCCCTCGGGAAAAATCCTCAGATCTCCAAGTACATTCACTGTTTCTTCCAGGTGCCCCAGTGGATCCGCATGGAGGTCAACTACTATCGCCATGATGTCACAACGCCGGATAAGGTCTGCCATCCAAGGATCTACGTATTGCCTGCTTATGGGAGGAGTGTCGATAAGCTGAAACTTAATGTTTTCAAACTCTGCCATGCCGGGGGTCGGCTTCCAGGTAGTGTGGGGAAAATCCGCCACTTCCGGTTCTGCGTTTGTTAGGGCTGATACGAGGGATGATTTTCCTGTATTTGGAGGCCCAACTAATACAACCTGCGCAGCACCTTCCTTTTCGATGCTGTATGCTGTTTCTCTCTTTCCTGTGCCCTTCTTCTGCTGTGCTTGAGACTTGAACTTGGAGATCTTCCTCCGAACCTCGGCCCTCAACTTGTCCGTGCCCTTGTGCTTGGGCATGATCATAAGCATTTCTTCGAGGGCTTCCACTTTCTCCTGCGGGGTCTTGGCCTCCCTAAACCTTTTCTCAGCCTCAAAGTAATGCGGCGGCAGATTGGCAGGCATATTTGTTACTCCCCCGCTTCAGAACTAGTCCTCTACCATGTATTCCCTAAGCTTCTCCTGCATGGAATCCGGCCATTCATCATTGAACAAAAACGCTCTTACCTCTTTCTTAGTAAGACGTCTCAATACACTCGCAGGAAGACTTCTGAGGGCCTCCATACGGCCTGGCAATGGCTCCCTTTTCTTCTTATCCTTATCAGCCATATTGTGTTTCCTCCTTATCATTTTTCCCCCACTCGCAGCCTCGCCTCCTGTTCCACTTGCTCCCAGTGAGTTCATTTTCAATGTCCCTCCACTACCCTGTGGAGATAAGGTACCAAGTAGTTCTTGCATACCGTGTCAAGTACGTATCGCCTCATCACTTTCCGAAACATCTTATGAGTGTTGGTCCTTGCAAGGTATTCTACTATCCTGCCAGCAGTAAAAAGCGGTGGGTCTGTTGGCTTAAAGAAACAGACATCTTCCCCGATCTCTTTGAAAGGAGGAATGTCTGAGCACGCAATGGGAAGCTTTATCATCCCAGCTTCCAAAATGGGAAGTCCAAACCCTTCGTCCTTGCTCGTCATGAGCAACAAGTCAGCCATCAGGTACATATCCCTTATGAATATTCGGTCCGGAATAAGCTTGGTCCTGTCCCTAAACCGGTATTCAGCCAAGATGGCTATGTTGTCACGCAAGTTCAGCTCATTTATCCAATATCTCAGTCGCCTGTAGTAAGACACGGCCCGTGCTTCGTGGGGGTCGTAGGCGCCTGTAAGAATAAAGAGCACGTTATACCCAAGGAGTTTGATACCTCTTACAATATGGATCGAAAGCTCCAAGTTTTTCCTCGGCGTGATACGGGAGGGCTGAACAATCACCAGGTCACGGTTAAAAAGATCCAACTCTTCCGCCAACCTTACTGACCTCGGGTCGAGATAGAAAAAAGTGACAGGATCTATACCGTTAGGGATCACTTCCCAGTGAACCCTTGGCTCATGGTTCAAAAATAGCTCTCGCCGGGATTCTGAGATGGTGACATAGTTGATACTCGGGTGCGGCCTGCGCAAAACGTTCCATGGGAATCTTTCTAAATGCTCCGGGACAGCCTCCTGAAAGTACGGCGAGTCATGAGCCCAGCTAACAACAGGCACACCCGTCTTCGCTGCCGCATAACGCCGGAGTGCCAAGGTGAAGGGCAAATTGAAAGGCATTTGAAGCACATTGTGTGCAATGATCACGTCGAGTTTTTCGGTCCACCTCTCCAGTATTGTCAGAATCCGGCCTGTGATTCTCTTCAAGGGGCGAAAATTGCCCTTGTCAGCTTCTGCGTGGGCCTTTTGAACCTGAGGATATTTGGACCCTAGCACCGGCTCGACCTGCACTGAAAATTCTTCTGAAAAGACCTCTCCCATTCCCGCAAGGACAGACACATCATGGCCCAGCCTCACCAGGTTGTATGCATGTTGTTTGAGCAGTTCTTCAACTCCGCCCACAACAGGAGGACACGAGTAGTGAAGTATCCCAATACTAAGAGGGCGTCCCATCGATAATCTCCCCTCTCCCATCACGTACGCCTGAGCGCGAATCGGCTACGTTCTGAATCCACGAAGGAGTCAAGAATATGGTTAAGCTTCTTTTCCAAGACCTCGTATGAAAAATACCTTCTGGCCAGTTCATAATTTTTTTCCAGTGCTGGCCCAAGGTTTTGAGGCTCCAGGAAATGCTTCAGCCTCTCCACTACATCTCTGCTCACAAATGACTCAAACGCGATCACCTCAAAACCACAAGGCTCAATGTCCTCCACGAATATGGAATACCTGTTTACCACCACAGGTTTCTTGAAATAAATCGCCTCTAGAAACGCATTTCCAAACCCCTCGTAACCAGACGGATAGGTAACAACATCAGCTGCTTGATAAACATCATCCATTGTGTATCCGTCTTCCTTACCTGCGCCAAAGCACCTAGCAGGACCTATCTTGTCACCGATATAAAGAACTTCCACTCCGAGCCTTTCTGCATATTCCACTATCCTTGCAGCGTACTGGTCCCCCTCATCTCCCAGTGAGTGAGAAACTACCAGTCTGGGCCTTTCCATGCCCAAAAGGCTTACCAATTCCACTGCACGCTCGATCCACTTCCTTGGAACAACCCTGGTAGGTTGAAGCACAAATAGATCCTCTTCGTTAAAACCCAGCTCCTCCCTTAACTGCTTGCTTTTGTGGCTCCCATCTGAAGGCGGGTGCTCGAAGTCAAATACGTTAGGAACTATTACATTGCTTATCCCCCGCCTGAAGCTTAGTTCACGGGACGCAGCAGAATTTATCACCACATGCCTAATGGTATGAAGATTAGGAGGAAAGGCATAACATATGAAGTCCTGGACCGCATTAATAAGAAACCTCTTTCGCTCCCACGCAAAATCGTGATGGTGTGCAATCACTGGTATGCATGTCTCGGCTATCAACTCAGTGATGGCCATTCCTAGCGGCACGTTCATGGGTATGGCTAAGGCGTTTTCAGGAATCAGCAATTCAATCTTGAACTCTCTGCAAAACTCGTAAAGCCTCTTCTTTAGGAGGTCTTTTATCTCATGCACCCGTTTTGTTACGGACGCCTCTCTCTGGCACGTGCCAAAAAAGGAATTGTGCATTTCTAGGATCTCGGGATCTTCAAAGTGAGCCTTCGGCTCAAGCATTGATCTATCTTCAGGGGTATCCAGCTCACCTGCAAAAAAGTAGCACTCATATCCGTTGCGCTCTAATACCTGATACCACTTGTAGGTCTCAAGGGATACACCATCTGTGCCCGCTATGCGCGTGGAAACAAACCCGATCCGTTTCACGGCTATTATTCCTCCAAAATACCATTTGCTGGCGATTCAAAAGCCTTTGTCTCACTTGAGTCTGTTGGTTGATTGACACGTACTAGCGCCTTCGGGTCAGGCCAAAGAAGTGATTCAGCCTCCCTTAACTAGAAACGCCAAAAACCAAATAACCTGACTCTTTTATATGGGATGAGCGGTCAAAAGGCAAGCTATTCAGCGGCGCTTAACCACACTTGGTGTAGCCGCAGAAATGACAGGTCATACAGCCCTCTTCGAAGCTTATTGTTTCGCCACATTCCGGACACGTTTCACCCATAAGACTGTACTCTTGTTTGGTTCTTCTCTTGCTGTCCTTACCTTTGAGGTATCTTCTCTCCAGTACCCGCGCAATCGCGTCCGGTATGGAAAGGACCAATCCGTCCTTCTGAAATACAGGGTGTTCCCCTCCTATCCCTTTTAATTGATCCACAATGTCTTTGACGCTTACCCCCGACCTCAAGGCCAGCGAGACCAGTCGTCCAATGGCCTCTGTTTTGGCTGTGGTTGACCTACCCGATTTTCCAATTGTGGCGAAAACTTCAAATGGTCTACCATCCAGCTCGGTAACTGTTACATAGAGATTTCCATACCCCGTTACCATCTTAGTGGTGAAGCCCTCCAGTGTCTCCGGCCTTTCCTTAACTGCTGTCATGAAACCACTTTCGTGGGAGGATTTATCCGCAAGGGACAAAACCTGATTTTCCTTACTGCCATCTCGGTAAATGGTAACTCCTTTGCAACCAAGCTCGTAGGCAAGATTATAAACCTTGAGAACGTCTTCCACCGTTGCATCTCGAGGCAGGTTAACAGTCTTTGACACAGCATTATCCGTGTACTTCTGGAAAGCAGCCTGCATTCTCACGTGCCACTCTGGAGAAATATCATGAGCTGTAACAAATACTTTTCTAACATCCTCCGGAATCTCCTCCAGATCCCTTATGCTTCCCCTCTTGGCAATGGTGTCCATTAGCTCCTTACTATAAAATCCCCTCTCCTTAGCAACCTTTTCAAAATATGGGTTCACTTCCATAAGTTTTTCATTGTCCATCACATTTCTCACAAAACAAAGGGCAAACAGAGGCTCTATCCCACTCGAGCACCCTGCAATGATACTCAGGGTGCCGGTAGGCGCAATGGTGGTCACAGTAGCATTTCGGTAAACGCAGTCTTCCTTGTCTTTATATATGCTCTTCCCAAAGTTCTTGAAAGGGCCTCTCTCTTCAGCAAGTTTCTTTGAAGCCTCGTGGGATTCGCGCTGGATGAACGCCATTACCTGTTCAGCCACCTCCAGTGCCTTTTCAGAATTGTACGGTATCCCCAGCTGGTAGAGCATATCAGCGAATCCCATGACCCCTAACCCTATCTTTCGATTCCCTTTTACCATTTCGTCTATCTCTGGAAGGGGGTATTTTGACACATCAATAGTGTTATCCAGAAACCTAACCGCATACCACACCGTTTCCTTCAACCCTTCCCAGTCAATCACTGGGCCCGCGCCATTTTCGGTCACAAATTTGGCCAAATTTACTGAACCCAGGTTGCAGGCCTCCATAGGCAACAGAGGTTGTTCTCCGCAAGGGTTCGTACTCTCAATCTCTCCTAATTCGGGGGTGGGATTGTCCTTGTTCACCCTGTCAATAAATACGATCCCAGGATCACCATTCTCCCAGGCCTGTCGTACCAGGGCCATATACACATCTCTAGCATTCAGCTCCCCTACTTTCCTTCCGTCCCGCGGGTCAATTAGATCATAATTGGTGTCATTTTTTACGGCTTCCATGAAAGCATCAGTGACAGCCACCGAGATGTTGAAATTGTTTAGCTCCCTATTGTTTTTCTTGCAGTGAATGAATTCCATGATATCAGGATGATCCACACGCAAGATGGCCATGTTTGCACCTCGCCTGGTACCACCTTGCTTTACTTGCTCTGTAGCGGTGTTAAATATCTTCATGAAGGAGACCGGGCCTGACGCAACCCCTCCAGTGGTCCCCACCCTGCTGTTCTTAGGCCTCAGCCTTGAAAAGGAAAAACCCGTCCCTCCACCAGATTTGTGGATAAGCGCCGCATTCTTCAGGGCATCGAATATCCCTTCCATGCTATCCTCCACCGGGAGCACAAAGCAGGCAGCGAGTTGCCCCAGCCTCCTGCCAGCATTCATGAGAGTAGGGGAATTGGGTAGGAACCTAAACTGGGTCATCATCTCGTAGAAAATCTCTTCCATCCGTCTCACGTGTGTATCATCACCGTACTTCTTCTCCGCCTTTGCAATGTGGCGGGCCACACGGCGAAACATCTGCTCCGGCGTCTCAATAACCCGACCTTTCGCGTCCTTCTTGAGATATCTCTTTTCCAGCACCCTTCTAGCATTCTCTGAAAGCTCCAACCCCTTCTTCACAAAGATGGATTTGTCCAATCTGACAGGAGAGGGCTTCTTGAGGCCATATTCCATCAACTTGGCCTCAATAATCTTTTCTACCATCTGGATGGTAATGGTTTGCAGCTCCATCTTGGAGATCTCTTCGCGCACAAAACGGCTAATATCCATTGCCCGGTCTGCATCAATGGAATTTCTCTGAGCCAGCAAATCAGAAAAACGATGATCATCCCATTGATAATCGCTCAGATCCACGATACCTTCTTCTGTGATCACGATTTTGCCCTTCTGACCCATCTTGACCTCTCCCATTTCAAAATCCTCGTCTGAGCCAGTGCGTGTCCTGGTTATATGGCATGTGTCAGTCGCTTGGGACACACCGTTCGGTCTCAAGCCTTCCCCTTGTGACCTTTGCTCTTTTTGCTGGCAACCTTATTGCTTCTGCAGTGCAAAAACAATGACCGACAACTGAAGAGTTTCCCCGGTGGCTCATGCATTCAAAACAACTGTCTTTTAGATAATTCCCTTGTCTTTGGCCTATCCGAAATTATAACCTACTTGACTCGGACAGCAAAAATCTACTTAGACGTATTCAGGCAGGAAAATAAGCACGTTGCCAGAAGCAGTTTCTCATTTTATATACCACATGTTGTATGTCAAGCTAAAAACCTACTATATATTATATAAAATTCAAATCTTGCAGGCAAGCTACAAGAATACTGGATTGTGGAGGGATGGATCATGATGTCTAAGGGAGCCAAGCTCGCCAGTCCCATACTAGTGCTGTGGTTCGTTATGGCATTTCTACTGCCGCTACCCCGTACCGTGGCCGGGGCGCCACATGATGCCAATATTCCCAGTCTCACCAAAGATGCCAAGCGTTACAAGTTGGAAAATGGGCTTACAGTTATACTTAGAAAATTTCACTCCTCAAAAGTGTGCGCCGTGCAGATCTGGGTAAGGACTGGTAGTGCGAACGAGACAGAGGAAGAGGCTGGCATAACCCACCTTATCGAACATATGATCTTCAAAGGCACTCAAAAACGCAAAACCGGACAGATTGCCCGCGAAATAGAGGCAGCCGGAGGGCAGATAAATGCATACACCAGTTATGACCGGACGGTATACTATGTGGAAATTTCGAACGAGCATCTTGAGACGGCTATTGACGTATTACTAGATGCTGTCCAGCATTCCGCCTTTGATTCAGTCGAACTGGCAAGGGAAAAGGAGGTGGTGCTGGAAGAATATCGTCGTGGCCTGGACTCTCCAACCAGGCAGCTAGCCAAAGCGGTTATGAAGCTCTGCTATAAAAAGCATCCTTACGGGCGACCCATAATTGGATATGAAAACACAATCCGCTCAATTAAGCGCAGTGATATCCTCTCTTACATTGAC
>QMLZ01000051.1 GCA_003646995.1 Deltaproteobacteria bacterium
ATGGCCAAAACCGGCACATCAAGGTTGACGGATATATCCATAATGCTTTCTGAGTTATGCTGCGAAAAAATTTTTCCATACCAAAGATCCATAAGGGAGAGCAAGGCCGGGGCCTGCTGCCTAAAGCATAGATTTACTGCCTCAATGACGAGACGTCTTGCTATTTCATCCTCTAAGGCCTTATAAAGCCTTGGTTCATCCACAGACAGAAGGTTGGCAAGAAGGGAAACAGCAGCTTTGGCCGCTTCTCGAGACCCATAGTCATAGGATCCTCTTGCAACACAGAAGTCTGTCGGAGTCAGGGAGGTCCGTACAATAAGGCCCCGGTTCTCCAGTTCTCTAAGTTGTAGTTTTGATACATTGAAGCCTGGATTTGACAATAGGTGGTATTCACTTATGGGTGACTGAAAGAGTTGGCGTGATAAGTTACCCGGAAGGCCTGAGGCGTCCTTTCTAATGACGTAAAAGGTACATGGATTGTATAGTGCAAGGGAGATCTTCCCCCTTCGCCCGTTGAACTCCCTCAAGAAGGCGGTGATTTCAGGGAACATCTGGGCTGTCTTACAAAGGGGTTCCACCCTTTGAGGGCCCACTCGAAGGCCATCTAAGGTAGCATCTTCGCTCCAAACAATACTGTCCCCTCCCAGGCCGGTTGTTCGAAGCTTGGCGGCTTGCACATGGGTCTGCCATCCTCCCACCTGAGCTCCTTCTGAATCAATTTCTACCCTGCCGTCTCTAAGGATTGCCATATCAGTGGTTGTGCCCCCCATATCTACAACCAGGCCATCATTCTGACCGGTTAGAAATTTAGCCCCATAGATGCTGGCTGCTGGACCTGAAAGGATTGTTTCAACTGGACGGTTTTCTGCTTCTTTAAATGACATTAAGGTGCCATCGCCTCGGACTACCAGAAGCGGAGCGTTTAAGCCAAGCTCGTTCAGAACATGCCTTGTATCTTCTATCAAGTCATGGATAAGGGGAATGAGCCTTGCGTTCCACCATGCTGTGACAGCTCTCTTCGGGGCATTGAGCCGCGTCGAAAGCTGATGGCCTGCGACAAGAGGAAGCTTGCAGTATTTTTGAATGTAGTTGATTACCTGTTTTTCATGCTCAGCGTTCCTTACGGAAAAATAGCCTGACACGGCAATGGCATCGACCTCTTCTACGAGCCCACGAAGTTGTCTTTCTAAAGGTTCCAAGTCCAAGGGAGCCAGTTCTTCACCCCAGTAATTGTGTCCACCGGTGAGGAAAACAGTTGGAGATATCTTGGACAATGCAGGGTGGTCCGCGCTGTATCCTATCAGCACCAGAGCGGCCTTGCTCCCTTTTCCCTCTACGATAGCGTTGGTGGCAAAGGTAGTGGCAAGAGAGACAAAATTAGCTTGTTGTAACATCTCCTGGGGGACGGATTTTAGGGCCTGCCGGATTCCACCAATGGGGGATGGAAGCGTCGTGGGAGCTTTTGCGTGGGCTATGATAGTCGCATTATTAATATCAACAAGGGCTATATCCGTAAATGTTCCTCCGGCGTCTATCCCTAAGCCGTAAAGAGGGTTGGATTCTTTGAAATCCTTCAAAATAATTTTTCTCCCATGAGATTTTTGTCGTTCTTCTAAATATACAGAAACAGGTTTGCTTAATCAAAGGGAGTGTGTTAAAAGTCGCGATTCAGACCCCATTACTGTGTGTATAAGTTCAGTTGTGAACAGATTGTGTATGATCATTAATCAGGCCTGTGCGGGATAATAAAATATCAAAGGACTGAAGTTCGGGCCCAAAAGTGCAAAGAAGCATAAAGGAAAGACAATGAGCACGAGTTTTAGGGTTAAATTTGAACCAGCGGGTATAGTGACCGAACAGGAGCCAGGGACTACCATTGGGGAAATCGCCAGCCAACTTAACGTCCCAATCCGGGCGGACTGTGGCGGAAAAGGCTTGTGCGGGAAGTGTAAGGTTATTGTGGAGCCTTCAACAAACGTATCGCCTCTTACAGAGCCTGAGCTGGACATCCTTTCTCCCGATGAGATCAAGAAGTCTTTTCGACTGGCCTGTCAGGCCCAGATTCTTGGAGACGTAACAGTAACAATACCCGAACAGATGGCCGATAGCCGGGAGGCCAGAGGCAAGACCGGCGTTAAGGGAAGGTATCCACTGGCCCCAATGGTGGAGAGAATTGTGCTTGGAAGAGATGAATTGCCCGAGCCCAAGGATTCGGTATTAGTGGACGTGGTCAGTTGGGTGACAGGGCGTGCGGCAGAGGTGGCGGGGCACGAAGTTCTTATAGAGGATCTGGGAGCCCTGCGACAATTAAGCCGCCCCGGCGTATATGACGGGGAAATTACACTGGTCAATCATCTTAAAAGGGGAGTCACAGCTGTTTTGCCAGGATCAAGGGTCAAGAGCCTGGGCCTAGCGGTTGACATAGGTACTACCACTTTGGCCGCTTACCTATGCGATCTACACACTGGAGAGGTAATGGCTTCGTCTGCTTCAGTTAATCCACAAAGACGCCACGGCGAGGACGTCATCAGCAGGATTGCTATGGCTGATAGTAGAAAGGACGGGCTAGAAGTCTTGCAGGGATTGGTTGTTGAAGGCATTAACTATTTGCTCGGCAGATGCGTTGAAGAAGTAGGTGCATCGTCAGAGGATATTGACGAGATTTCAATAGTGGGAAATACAACCATGGAAAGGATTTTCATAGGCTTCCATCCTCATGGCCTGGGTGTCTGGCCCTACCTTCCATTATTAAGTTCAGCCATAGACGTGAGGGCAGAAGATGTTGGGCTAAGGTTAAATCCAGGCACCAATGTTTATGTTTTTCCTGTTGTTTCAGGGTTTGTGGGCGGGGATACAGTAGCGGCTATTCTTGCGGATAAGCCGTTTTTGCGCGATGAGACTTGCTTGATCGTAGACATTGGGACCAATGGGGAGTTAGTGCTTGGAAATCGTGATGCTCTATGGGCCACGAGTTGTGCCACGGGACCTGCCTTGGAGGGGGCGCAGATATCCTGTGGTATGCGAGCCGTCTCTGGGGCAATACACAGGGTTGAGCTTGATCCCAGTACCGGAACTCCGGTCTGTTCAGTACTAGGCGATGGCGATAATATTGCACCACTTGGTATCTGTGGGTCCGGTCTTATTGATGCCATTGCTGTGATGCGGAAAATGGGAGTACTTTTACCAAACGGCAGGCTCAAGGAAGGGATGCCGGGAGTGATATGTGATGAAAAGGGAGTTGGAAGGGAATATGTGCTAGTGCCTGCGAATAAGAGCGCAACAGGTAAAGACATAAGTATCTCGCTCAGGGATGTGCGTCAGTTTCAGCTTGCCAAGGCGGCCCTGCGGGTGGGTATAGAGCTATTGATGAAATATTCAGGGTTAAAGGAGGTAAAACGGACTGTTCTTACGGGTGCATTTGGGACTAAATTCAACTGGAAGAACGCTGTGGACATAGGTATGCTTCCGCCTGCCGCCGTGAGCGGAGAGGTTTTGTCCTTGGACAATCTGGCGGGCGTGGGGGCTATCTTGGCACTGTTAGCCAAAGAAGAGAGAGAGCGGGCGGCGTGGATCGGCAAGAATACCAAATTTGTCGAGCTTGCTACTGATTCGGAATTCAACGTGCGCTTTCCTCAGGCTACTGCCTTCCCTCCAATGAAATGACGGGGCTTAAAGCTAACAGAGCAATTGCGGAATTATTTTGACAGGGTGGTATGTTACTGATATATTCCCCGCCAACAGAACCAATATCTTAGATATCATCCCCGCTGGCGTTTTCCCAATACAAGGGCTACACCAGGATAAGAAGAAGCTATGGATACAAGAATTTATGAGTCTGTTTTGCGGAGAATCCTTTTTTTGGAGTACCCGCCAGGTCATATATTAAATGAAAAGGCCTTGGCTGAGGAGTTCAGCGTGAGCAGGACTCCCATAAGAGAAGTTTTGAGCAGACTAGAGTGGGAGCAACTGGTAAGGATCATCCCACGTACTGGCGCTATTGTTACGGAAATAGAATTCCAGAAAATGACCCATGTGTTCCAGATAAGGCTGGAAATAGAAGACCTGGCTGGAAGGCTGGCAGGGGAGGAGATAACAGAAGAGCACCTGAAGAAAATAGCCGCCATCCGTGACGAATGTCGTAAGCTTTTTGATCGCAGGGATCAAAAGGAATTGGTTGAAATCGATTTCAAGTTTCGCGACGCCTTGTATGATGCAGCTAATAATCCTGTATTGAAGACCATATCACAATATCTTTATCACCTGACCATCAGGCTTTCGTACGTGCTTTTTGAGAGAGGTGATTGGCTGGAAGGAGTACAGGCATCACTCAATGAATACCAAGAGGTCTACGAGGCGCTTGCCAGAAGAGATGGCGAGGCCGCAGGAAAATTACGGAAAAAGTGGCTCAGAGTTCATATTGAGCGCATAAAAAACAAGTTTTAACCCCGCCTTACCTGAAAATCCCCTAGCGAGGTTCTTTTGTATTCTGCACGGAATTTTAGGGATACTTTCGCTCCCATAGTTTTGGAAATCCTGGTTAAGCAAGCTCTCAAAAATGCCAAGAAAAAGTGTTGACATAAAGCATACAAGAAAGTAAAGTTTAATCAATCAATGGTATACATGTAAAGAAACTGGTTTAGTTCCATAGTATTTGCACAAGGAAAATTAAGAAGTTAACCAATGGGAGAGACAATTTTTAATGAATAAGGATACAGCGGACGTGATAATTGTGGGCGGCGGGATTATGGGTTCATCCACTGCCTATCATCTTGTAAAGGCTGACTCAAAGCTGAAAGTGCTCGTTATTGAGCCTGATCCTGCCTATACCAAGGCCTCCACCACCCTATCAATGGCCAATGTAAGGATCCAGTTCAGCCTCAAAGAAAACATACAAATTTCCCAGTACGCAATGGAGGTGCTCGAGCGATTTCCAGAGGAGATGGAGGTAGATGGTGAAAGGCCCGATATAAGCTACCGCCGAGAAGGCAATCTTTTCTTGGTAGATGAGAAGAATTATGAATTGGCCAGGGAGGCATTTGAGCTTCAAAGAGAGTTAGGTTGTCAAGTGGAATGGTGGTCTCCGGAAAAGATCAAGGAGCAGTACCCGCTTTATAACCCAGATGGGTACGTCGCAGGTACATTTGGTCCGCAGGATGGCCATATTGATGCTTACTCTGTGCTGATGGGTTATAAGGCAAAGGCCACATCGCTGGGGGCAAGATATGTGAGGGACAGTGTTTCGGAGATCCTTGTTTCAGGCAAGCAGGTGACAGGGGTGATGCTGGCCTCAGGGCAGAGATTGGCAGCCAATGTTGTTGTCAATTGTGCTGGGGCTTGGGCGGCTAAGGTGGCCGAGACCGCTGGTGTGCAGATCCCAGTCAAGCCTGTAAAGCGGCAGGTTTTTGCACTAGATACAGCGGTCAAACCGGGAAAGCCCCTACCTTTAACAATCTTAACCTCAGGATTGTACTTCCGTACTGAGGTTGGTGATCTTATTTTGTTGGGTAAGTCATTGGATGATGACCCGATTGGATTTGACTTTGGCTGGGATCGAGAGCGATTCATTGAGGTACTCTGGCCGGAGCTAGCCCAGTTCGTGCCCGCTTTTGACACGTTGAAGCTAGTGCGGGGGTGGGCCGGGCTTTATGCTGTTAATACACTGGATGAGAATGCGATTCTAGGGCAATGGCCTGAATTAAAGGGATTTTTCCTGGCCAATGGGTTTTCGGGCCACGGACTTCAGCAGGCCCCGGCCGTAGGCCGCTATATTTCTGAGCTGATACTTGGTGTGGAGCCCAGCCTGGATCTATCAATATTTGGCCCAGAGAGAATATTGGAGAACAGACCACTCAGCGAAGGCGGGATTGTCTAGTCTATTTAATAACCTCTAGCAAGCAGGAGGTTGGGTGTGCAGCCTAGGATAAAGGTCTTAAGTGAAAAGGAAATGGTCAAGATTGACCAGGCGTCACGAGCTCTTCTAATGGAGGTTGGTACCCATGTCCCCAACGAGGAGGCCTTGGAGATATTTGAGAAAGCTGGGGCTATTGTTGACAAGAACAGCCAAATGGTAAGGATTCCAGACCACGTTATAAATGATACCCTGTCAAAGTGTGCATCTTGTGTCCGTTTATATGATCGGACCGGCGGTGCCCCCCTTCTCATAGGTGGAGATCGAATTTATTTCGGCACCGTAGGAATTGCTACCAACGTGCTGGACTTTAAGACTGATGAGTACCGGCCCGTAGTTTGCGATGACCTGAGGGATATCATTCGGTTGTCAGATGTGCTTGACCCGCCTGACTTTATCCTGGTACCTGCCACTCCCACAGATGTGCCCTCTGACAAGGTTGATATGGTAGAAACCAAGTTGCTCTTGACTAACACAAGCAAACACTTCATTGCCGAGGCACAAAACGGGGAGAACTTCAAGAAAACTGTTGCCATGGCAGTGGAGGTCGCCGGGAGCTTGGAGGCTTTGCAAAAGCGCCCGTTTTTCACCACGCTTGTGTGTCTGACAAGCCCGTTGGTTTTACGCGATGACGGGGTAGAGCTGATTGTGGAATCGTCTCGATTGGGATTGCCTCTTTTTATTGAATCGGGTCCCATGTGCGGGGGGACGTCTCCCGCAACACTTGCCTCAACCATTATTATGGCAAATGCTGAACTTTTGAGTAGCTTCGTACTGGCAAAGGCAGTAAATCCCGCTGTGCCCTTGATATATGCGAGTTGGGCAAGAATCTTGGATATGAAGACAGCAACTTGTTCTCATGGGGGACCAGAGTTCGGATTGCTTCGATGTGCAACCACCCAGATGGCTAAATTTTACGGGCTTCCTTCTGGTGGCGGAGGGATTTTGGCGGATACGAGGTCCATTGATGTCCAGTTAGGCATGGAAAAATTGGGCACCGGGCTTCTCCCTGCACTGGCAGAAACAAATATGGTCGTTGGGATGGGCCTTTTTGCAGACGAAAACGCCATAAGCCTCGAAACCCTGGTGATAGACCACGAAGTTACAGGATGGATTAGCCGGGTGCTGCGAGGCATAGAGGTGACCGACGAGACCACTGATTTAACTATATTCGAGGAAGTGGGCTCGGGCGGTGATTTTGTGCGGACAAAGCACACAAGGGAGAATTTCCTAAAAGAGATGTTTATCCCAAAAATAATGGACAGGGGCTATTTGGCGCTCGACAAAGACCCAAGAGCAAAGAGCATGCGCAAAAGGGCCAGGAAATACTTTGACAAGGTAATGGAGCAATATGAACCGCCCAGGCTGCCTGATGACATTGATTCAAGGCTTGATGAGATTATTTATGGGTAGGTTTGTTCAATAAATATCTTGTAGCGGATGGTGAAGCTAATTACAGGACAGATACGTTTGAGGAGTAAGGGATGACAACAGATACCTTGATCAGTGACATAATCGAGTCGGTTATCAAGATGGATGAAGACGCCTTGACGGCCTTGGTGTCCAGTGCCTTAGAACAAGGCATTGATCCGCTTGTCATTATCAACGATGGCCTAACCGTAGGCTTGAGAAAGGTGGGGGATCTGTTCGCTGAAGAGGAGATATTCCTTCCAGAGCTTGTTTTGGCAGGTGAGATTGTAACCAAGGTGATGGAAACACTAAAGCCTCGTATTTCAGGAGAGGGCGGAGTAGACAAAAAAGGTCGCTTTCTTATTGCCACGGTCAAGGGTGATGTACACGATATTGGGAAAAACCTGGTAGCACTTCTGCTGTCTGCATCCGGCTATGATGTAGTAGACCTGGGTAAAGACGTATCGGCAGAAACCATAGTTGAGAAGATTGACCAATTAAGGCCGGAAATAATCGGCCTTTCCGCCCTCTTATCTACGACGATGCCAGCCCAAAAGCAGGTAATTGAGGCGATTGAAGAGGCAGGCATGCGGGAAAAAGTAAAGATTATGGTTGGCGGTGCTCCTGTTACGAGGGACTGGGCGGAACAGATAGGCGCAGATGGTTATGCAGAAGACGCCTCGAGTGCTGTTATAGTGGCAGATCGAATAATTAAGGGCTAAGGTTTTGCCCTCTTGATGGCCGAATGAGCGAAGGCTTCTCGGGTAACTTAGATCAATTGGATCAATTGGTCTGTTAATTAGATGAAATGCTCGATAAGTACCATTTATTCCGTGGCCGAGCGTTCGAAGGAATTCCTACCAAAGAGAAACTAGCGAGGCTCGGGCTGGCCTGACACAGCAAGACGTTCTCGATCGATAAGGGTATCTATTAAATTTTATCTGAAACATCTGATTCTTCCGGTGAAAAAGGAGAAGGAGATGAAAAGGGTTTATATTGATTTCACGCCAGATGATTTTGGTCCGGAAAAAGTAATCACAGTATATGATCCTAAAACAAAAATGCAGGGATATTTGGTCATCGACAATACGGCCAGGGGACTTGGAAAGGGCGGGGTGCGGATGCAGCCCAACCTAAAACTGGAGGATATTTTGAGATTAGCCCGCACAATGACATGGAAAAACGCGGCCGCAGACCTACCGCTGGGAGGGGCAAAGGGCGGAATCATTGCAGACCCGAAGGATCCGAATCGTGAGACTGTCATACGCGCCTATGCACGGGCACTCGCTTCCTATATTCCTAACCACTATGTTTTTGGCCTTGATATGGGACTGAGCGAAAGCGATGCAGCATTAGTAGTGGATGAGCTGGGTGATCCCAAGGCATCCACTGGGAAACCGGAATCTCTTGGGGGTATCCCCTATGATGAGTTGATGATAACCGCATACGGTGTAGTTGAATCTGTAGATGTTGCTTGCCAGGTTGCAGAGATAGAGCTTAAGGGCGCTAGGGTTGTGATCCAGGGCTTTGGAGCTGTAGGGAAAGGAGCGGCCTATTATTCCCATAAGAAAGGGGCCATAGTCATAGCAGTTTCTGATTCTAGGGGAGCTGTATGGGATCCTCAGGGTCTTGACATAGACCACCTCCTGGAGGTGAAGAATAAAACCGGTTCGATCCGGAATACTCAATGTAGAAAAGAGATTTCCCTTGGAGAAGAGTTGTTCCTTGATACAGACATACTTATTCTATGCGCTTCCGGCGATGTCATCACGGGGGAGAATGTGGATCGAATCAAGGCGCAAATTGTGGTTGAAGGCGCCAATTTTGCTACAACCAAAGAGGCTCGGAATGCCCTTTATGAGCGAAAGGTCGTTTTTGTGCCCGATTTCATCGCCAATTCGGGAGGTGTTATCGCAGCTTATACAGAAATGACTGCGGGCACAGCATCTCAAGCCATCGAACGTACACGCAACACAATCAGGAAAAACACCTCTGAGATGTTCAGGATCTGTCGGGAGGAAGGCCTGCCCCCCTTGGAAGCAGCCATGAGGATAGCAAGAGAAAGGGTAATCATGGCTATGAAGGCTAAGGGAATGTGGAAAGAATAATTACTGAGGAGGTCCTGGAATGGGTTACTGTCTGATGGAAGGCAACGAGGCGATTGCGTGGGGCGCGGTGGCTGCGGGGTGTCGCTTTTATGCAGGATACCCAATTACACCAGCTACCACAATTTTCAATACCATGTTGAAACTGCTTCCGCCCTTGGGAGGAATTTGCATTCAGGGCGAAGATGAAATTGCATCTATCGGTTCATGTCTCGGGGCATCCATGGCTGGATTGAAAGTAATGACGGCAACATCCGGCCCAGGACTCAGCCTCTACAGCGAACACATCTCCTTTGCTATCGGGAGTGAGATTCCCATTGTCATCGTGGATGTCCAGCGTTTAGGACCTTCTACGGGCTCTGCAACACGGGGTGCAGACGGAGATATCCAGTTCATGCGCTGGGGGAACAGTGGGGGGCAGCCGGTTATTGTGCTCGCTCCAATTGATGTGAAGGACTGCTTTTACTTAACGATTCAGGCCTTTAATCTCGCAGAGGAGTTTAGGTGCCCGGTTTTCATCGCATCCAACAAGGAGATTGGTATGACCAAGGAGAGCCTTGACTTGGATGCTATTCCAAAGCCGGAGATTATCGATCGTAAGGTCTCACCAGAAGGGGCACCATTTCTGCCTTTTGGGATAGGTCTGGGCCATATGGTCCCTGACTTTCTGCCCTTTGGGGAAAAAACCCTGGTACGCCAGACCTCATCTACGCACGGAGCAGACGGATATATCACCACCAATCCTGACGAGATTGCCCTAACGCAAGAAAGGTTAAAGCGGAAACTCGAATCTGCTGTAGATCAATTTAGCTTTTATGAATCTTATATGGCCAACAAGGCCGAGGATTTGATTATTACTTATGGGGTTAATGCCCGGGCGGCCCTTGATGTTTTCAAAGAGTTACAGAACAAAAAGCACCCCGTTTCCCTGCTGATACTAAAGACCCTTTGGCCTGTCCCCGAAAACCTGATCAAAGAGAAGGCCAGGGACGCAGAACGAATAATCGTGCTGGAGATGAATGTAGGCCAATACGTAAGAGAAATCGAGCGTGTTTTGCCTGACAAGAGGGTTCATTTTTTTGGCTATATGAACGGTAAGCTGATTACGCCGGCCCAGATCAGAGAGGTAATTAGCAATGCCTAGTTTGCTGAACAATAAGAGACCCCCTGTTTTTTGCCCTGGCTGTACACATAAACGTATCACCCAAGCTCTTGACCAGGCCTTCCAGAACATGGGCCTCCGGGGTGACCAGATTGTAATAGTCAGTGACATTGGGTGTTCTGGTCTTTTTGATACATTTTTCCATACCCACGCCTTGCATGGCCTCCATGGGCGGGCCCTCACCTATGCGACAGGTATCAAGCTGGCCCGTCCGGAACTTACCGTGGTGGTTACCATGGGTGATGGTGGAATAGGGATTGGGGGTGCCCATTTCCTGAGTGCATGCCGCCGGAATATTGATTTGACTCTGCTAGTCCTCAATAATTTTAATTTCGGGATGACCGGGGGCCAATATTCTGCAACCACCCCTCCAGATGCAGAGACAGGATCCGGTTTTCTTAACAAACTAGAACGACCTCTTGATATAGCTGAAGTGGCCTGTTCTGCAGGGGCCACCTATGTAACCCGTTGTTCGAGTTTCAGGAAAGATCTTGCAGAGGAAATTGAACGGGCCATTCGGCACAAGGGGTTCTCTGTACTCGATATATGGGGGATGTGTACTGGTCGCTATACTAAAAAAAATAATCTTAATCCTCAGATCATCAGTGAAAGGCTTGCCTCCTTGCCACCCATAGAGGGGATCGTGGAAGCCAACATGAGGAAGGAATATGGGGCCCACTATAGAGGACTGGCTGGCGCACAAAAGCCCATTTCCCCTCCGGAAAAGGTCGATAAGAACTTTAATCCGCCCCAATTGGGGAGACAGGACGTCATTCTATTGGGCAACGCTGGGCAGAGGGTTATATCCGCCGGTGATCTTCTTTGCTATGCAGGTCTGGCTGCGGGTATGAGAGTGACCCAGAAGAACGAGTACAATATTACGGTTCTCACAGGACCTTCTATCAGTGAGGTAATCCTTTCTCCCGAGCAAATTGGTTTCACAGGGATCACCAGACCCTCCGTGGTAGTAGCCCTGGGTCAAGAAGGTGTGGAACGTCGAGCCGATCTGTTTGATTCCCTCGATGACCGGACTCTACTGATCCAGATAAAAGGGGTTGAGGTGCCGGCAAACCGTGCCAATGTGCACCATATAGACTTCAAGGGGCAAGGAATCAAGAGGCAGGACTGGGCGTTGGCCTCTTTGGCTGTTTTGGCCAAGTTCAACAGGGTAATCAATCTTGAAATGCTTCAGGCAGCTATAGAAATAAAATTCAGGGGCTCGATTCGAGCATCAGCCCTTAAGTTCATTGATCAGGTAAATGTTTGATGAGATAGTTTCAAGACTGGATACAATCAGTAGGGAGTAAAGGATTCTTTTCTTTTGTCTACTACGATCCTAGCCCAGAAGCAGTTGGCTGAGGCAATTGAAGAGGCCAGGATGCGTGAGAAAGTAAAGATCATGGTTGGTGGGGCTCCGGTTACCAGAGATTGGGCCAAAAAGATAGGTGCAGATGGTTACGCAGAGAAGGCGTCAAGCGCTGTAGTGGAAGCAGATCGAATAGTTAGGCAATCTCAACCGAGGCTGTACACTGTCTTCATACTTCATTGATATCACTTCGGTAAGAAAGGAGGTGATGCTTATTAATGGATAGTAGAAGAACCCACAGTAATTACTAGAGAAGGAGGAAGTTCGATGAAAAAGGTAACAAGTGTCCTAGTATTTGCATTGGTTTTCTTAATGGTGGGCCTTAACAGCGTCCTTGCCCAGGAATCCTTGCTAGACAAGATTCAAAAAAGGGGAGTCATTAAGGTCGGGATGTTTTTGCAGTATCCACCCACGGAGTTCCGTGATCCGAAAACCCGCGAACCCAAGGGCCTTGAGGTGGATATTGCTAAACTACTGGCAAAAGATCTCGGGGTCAAACTTAAGATTGTGGATATGGAATGGGATGCAATCATCCCTGGCCTTCTGGCAAAAAAATACGATGTGATTATTGCCTCAATGAGTCGCACGCCCAAAAGGAACCTTTCAATAGCTTTCACTTCTAAAAATCTAGAAGACTATGCTGTTATGGCACTGGTTAGAAAAGGAGATACGCGCAGCACTGTAGAAGAATTCAATAAAAAAGGAGTAATAGTCACATGCCTGCTAGGAGGGATTTGCGAGGTCGCAGCCAGAAAATTCTTCCCTAATGCCACTATCAAACCCATGCAGCAGATGCCCGGTGCACTCGAGGTAGAGGCTGGCCGAGCTGATATTTTTGTTGCAGAAAATATTTTTGCCTATAATTATGTAAGAGAACGTCCAGGAAAGCTTAAAATTATTTTCAACAAACATCCCTTGACTCATGCCCCTTCTGCGATAGGCTTGCGAAAGGGAGACCAAATCTTTCTGAACTGGCTGGACAACTGGATTCAGTATCAATGGGACAATGCGGTTCTCCAACCACTGATCGACAAATGGATCGTAAAGGGAGGGAAACCTTGATCGGAATTATCTAAGGGGTGGATACTACCTAATACCAATGCGTTGACTGATCCACGTAAGGATCATATACCTTTCCGGGGGAACTAGTCAATTGAAATGTGACCTGGAGTTTTCGCGATTCGAAATAAATGAAGGAATCTGCGAAATGTACATTTTTCACTTTGAAATATTATGGGGCATGATAGAGCCGTTTCTTAAGGGACTCCAGATAACAATTCAGATATCGGTCCTCTCCATGGTACTGGGAATGATCCTCGGGCTTCTCATAGCCTTTGTCCGGATGTCCAAGCATATCATTCTACAGGAGGCCGCGGTAATCTATATTGAAATCTCACGGGGCATGCCCATTCTTGTTTTTATCTTCTGGGTGTATTATGGGATTCCTGCCCTAATGGGATTTACTTTGTCAGGCTTTACTTCTGGTATAGTGGCTCTGACATTGAAATACACTGGATATCTGGCGGAAATCTTTCGGGCTGGAATCGAGGCCATAAAATCTGGCCAAAAAGAAGCTGCCTTCTCTCTGGGTTTTTCCAGGATCCAGACCATGAGACGTATTGTCCTTCCCCAGGCAGTACGTATCGTGGTCCCCCCGGCTGGAAGTGCTTTTGTTGGACTAATTCAAGATTCCGCTTTAGTTTCCATCATAGGTGTTGCCGATTTAATGAGACAAGCTCAACTAGCCGTAGCCAAAACATTTCGGCCCTTCGAGATATATACTGCCGTATCTATCTTGTATTTGGGTGTGACGCTCATGCTTTCAAATATAAATAATTATATTGAAAGAAGAAAATTGGCCATTGATTAAATCTACTTTGGGTCATATTCCCCGCCCCTTGGGGCGTTCAATGCTTTTGGGAATACCCCGCTGCTTGCGGCGGGGTAGTTTATTCTAGATCATGCTTGGACGTGATTTCCAGTTCCTCAACCATTCTTGCTTGAAGGCAATACAACCGATTTCTCGCCAAGAAGGGAAGGAAAGCTTTAGGTCCGAGGAAGATATTTCAACATGCTTTATGGAGAGAGAGAATGAATAATTTTCGCATAGGCATCATTTGGGGACAGCTAGATTATCTCACGGTCGGGGCCCTTTTTTCTCTCGGACTGACATCTTTTTCCATGATATTTGGGACATTGATCGGACTTATTGCCAGCATAGGCCGAATGGCGAAGAATAGAGTTATCAGGGCCTTATCGTCGGGTTATATAGATGTGATGCGCGGCATCCCTCTGCTCGCTCTACTTATTTGGTTTTTCTATGGGCTTTCGATCCTCATTGATTTTTCCTTTTCTCCTCTCTTTGCCGGGATCACGTGTCTTTCTCTCAAGTATAGCGGCTATTTAGCGGAAACGTTCAGGTCTGGAATCCAGGCAATTGAAAAAGGTCAATCAGAGGCCTCTTACTCACTTGGCTTTTCAAGATTCCAGAACTTTCGCCGTATTGTACTTCCCCAGGCTATTAGGATTGTTATTCCTCCCATAGGAAACAGCTTTGTCAGTATGCTTCAAGATTCTTCCCTGGTGATGGTTGTGGGGATCTGGGAGCTGATGAAAC
>QMLZ01000052.1 GCA_003646995.1 Deltaproteobacteria bacterium
ACTTGTTCAAACCCATATATCCTTGGTGTTCGTAGGTGATCGGTTCGTTTACAAGGTCAAGAAACCGGTAAATTTTGGGTTCTTGGACTTTTCCACCCTGGATAAAAGGAAATATTACTGCCAAAAAGAAATAGAGCTGAACAGCAGACTGACCAAAGACATCTATATTGGCCTGCTATGCGTTACGCGGAACAAGCAAGGTTTTAAGATAGAGGCCTCCCCAAGGGGTGATATAATGGATTACGCAGTTAAAATGAGAAGGATCCCCGAGGAGGGATTGATGAAAAATCTCTTTGCTAAGGGCACCCTTACCAATAAGCACCTGCGACGGCTGGCAGGAGTGTTGGCGGATTTCCACTCCCGCGCTGCTACCAACAGCGAGATTCAAGAATTCGGGCGTCCCGAGAGATTTAAGGTTAACACCGACGAGAACTTCCAGCAGGTGGAACCCTATGTAGGGATAACCATTGACAAAAAGGCCTTTAGCACGATCAAGAGATGGACAGACAGTTTTTACAAGCGGCATGAGCCAATTTTCCACAAAAGAATTGAACAAGGTAAGGTCAAGGATGGACACGGGGATCTCCACATGGAGCATATATGCTTCGAAAAGGAGCAGATCTCAATATTCGACTGTATCGAATTCAATGATCGGTTCCGCTATGCAGACCAGCTGGCGGACATCTCGTTCCTCCTCATGGATCTTGACTTTCACGGTGGCGCAGAGCATGCAAGGTTTCTCTGGAACTGTTATAAGGATCTGGCATCCGAGGAAGAAGTCGAAGATCTGTTGACCTTTTACAAGGTTTACCGGGCCTTCGTAAGAGGAAAAGTCACCAGTTTTCAGCTCGATGATCAACACATCTCGGGCGTTGAAAAGGACAAAGCAGCCCATATTGCAAGAAAATATTTCGCCCTCGCCTTGGAATATGTCACCCAATAGCAAACAACCATCATTTCTTAAAGCAATAGAAACGGGGTTCCCACATCCTGCCATTGTGGTGATGTGTGGGCTGCCTGCCACGTGCAAGACGTGGGCAGCTTCCATAATTTCACAAAGGCATGGATTTGAACACCTAAGGACAGACATCATACGAAGGGAACTTCTTGGAAAGAAAGACATCTTTAAAGAAAAGGTCGCTTCCAATATGAAACAGCGCCAGAAGATATATGACGTTATGTTTGATAGGGCGGAGAAAATCGCTTCCCAGCATAAGGGGGTTATCCTGGATGCGACATTCGTAAAGCAAACACTGAGAGAAAGGGCCGCAGTTCTCGCTGTGACCCAGAGGTTTCCTCTTGTATTGGTTCACACAGAGTGTCCTGAAGATATTGCCCTTAGAAGAATTTCTGCACGAACCATTGAGAGCTTTGAATCCAATGCAATAACACCACAAGCATATTACAATAACCTTTCTGCTTTTGAGCCTATTGATCTCGGTGGACTGAAGAAAAAATTCCCTTCTCTAGACATTGTTTATTTTCGCGTGGACACATCGGTGTTAGACCCGGAAAAGTGGGTTGTCAGGGAGTACGTGAATAAAGCAGGCTAGGAACCACAGCTTTGCCATGAAAACACTAGCTGATCGAATAGCCGTTGCCGCAAAGAGGGCTGCTCCTGATCTCGTATTGAAAGGAGCCAGGGTAATCAATGTGTTCAGCCACGAGGTGATAAAGGCCGACGTGGCTATTTGCGGGGAGTTTATCGCTGGTGTCGGTCCTGACTACTCAGGAGAAAGGGTCCTGGAATTGGACGGTGCTTTTGTGTCTCCGGGGCTAATCGATGCACACATACATATGGAGAGCAGCATGCTTCATCCCAGACGCCTTGCATGCGCGTTGCTCAGGTGCGGCACAACCACCATAATTGCAGATCCCCACGAGATTGCCAATGTTGCGGGGCTCAAGGGGATCGACTTTATGCTTAGGGAAACCACGGGCCTGCCCCTTGACGTTTTTTTTATGGCACCCTCCTGCGTTCCTGCCTCCCCGCTCGAAACATCAGGGGCTGTTATAGGCCCGGCAGAGCTCAAATACCTTGCGCAAAACCCGAGGATCTTGGGATTGGCAGAAGTGATGAATTACCCTGGGATAGTAGCCGGGTCCCAGGAGCTACTGGAAAAAATAGAAATATTCTCCGAGAAAATAATTGATGGGCACTGTCCTGGCCTTGGTGGTGAAGGGCTTCAGGGTTACATAAGCGCAGGAATCAGGTCTGATCATGAATGCACTACTACAGAGGAAGTCATAGAAAAACTCAGGTCGGGCATGGTAATCATGATAAGAGAGGGGAGCGTTGCAAAGAACCTTCAAGACCTTGCACCAGCGGTAAACAGCGAGAGGGCCGGCAGGTTTTGTCTTGTAAGCGATGACCTTCATCCTCAGGATATTGTTGGGATGGGACACCTGAACCACATCCTTAAAAAGGCCACGGTCCTAGGAATAGACCCGGTAGTAGCGGTTAAGTTGGTCACGCTTAACCCTGCTAACTTCTATCGCCTCCATGACAGGGGAGCGGTTGCACCAGGCTATAGGGCGGACTTGGTAATTTTCGAAGATCTGGGGGAGTTTAAGGTTCGCAGTGTGATCAAAAACGGCAGGCCCGTCTTAGAGGAATTGGACCAAATAGAAGAATTGGATCTCACGTGTCCAGATGAATTGAATATAATGGAATGCTCTCCGGTCCCTCCCAACGCATTCTCGATCCCGTGTGAAGGCAAAAAAAGGGCAAGGCTGATTGAACTTGTGGACAGGCAAATTATAACCAAGGCCGCGATAGAGGAGATCAAGGGCGTGCAAGGGTTGTTCAAACCCGACATCGAAAGGGATATACTTACTATAGCAGTGGTGGAGCGGTACAAGGGTAGCGGGAGAACAGGCTTAGGCCTGGTAAGGGGTTTCGGGCTGAAAAGGGGGGCCATAGGGGCCTCTATTGCCCACGACTCCCACAATATTGTAACCGTGGGAGCCGATGCCATTGACATGGCAGTAGCTGCCAATGAGATAATGAGGATGAAAGGAGGTTTGGTGGTGGCAGAGGGGGGATCGGTAATAAAAAGGCTTCCACTTCCCATTGGCGGACTCATGTCCATGGAGCCACTGGGGGATGTGAGCAGACTTCTTGTTTCCCTTTGCAAGGAGGCCAGGGCGAGACTCGGGTGTACACTTGAGGATCCTTTCATGGTCCTCTCATTCCTTGCTCTGCCGGTGATTCCTGAACTCAGGGTTACGGACCTTGGTATGGTCGACGTAAATGAATTCAAAGTCGTTTCCCTTTTCTTATAATTAATCTTGGAACTCAGAGGGCGAGCAGTGAAGAAGCGATTATCCGTCGGGATCGTGTATAAGCACGATAATGAGAAGGCAAAGGAAGAGGCCCAGAAACTGCAAGAGTGGTTTCAAAAGCGAGATGTAAAGGCCACCATCGAACAAATGGAAGCCATGTCTTCGTTTGAAGATGAGGTCCGCTGCCCTGTGCCCCCGGAAATGCCTGAGTGGGCGGTTGTGCTGGGCGGTGATGGAACGTTACTGGGCGCCGCTAGGCGTATAGGGCGCTTTGGTGTACCGATCCTTGGTGTAAATCTGGGCGGCCTTGGATTTCTAACCGGCATCCCTCTGTCCAGACTCTATTCCGCGGTGGACATGATGCTCAAAGGGCAACTGGAAGAAGAGGCCAGGGTAATGCTCCAGGCAAGGGTTTACCGCGACAAGAAGGAAGTCTGTTGTTTCCACGTACTTAATGACGTGGTGGTGAACAAGAGGACTTTGGCGAGAATAATCGATCTAAGGGTTTCAATAAACGGGACCTTTCTCACAACCTTCAGGGCCGATGGCCTTATAATCTCAACTCCTACGGGCTCTACTGCTTATAACCTTTCTGCTGGAGGCCCTATTCTGTATCCCACCATGGAGAGCTTTATCCTTACGCCCATATGCCCTTTTACGCTGACAAATCGACCCCTGCTAGTGCCTGAATCTTCGATTATAAGCATCACCCTGGGAAAAAAGGCTGAAGGGACTGCCATACTGACCTTTGACGGGCAGGTGGGCTTTGATTTTTACTATGGGGACGAGGTGAGCATTTGCAAGTCAGGTGAAAAAATAATCCTGCTTAAGCCTCCTGACTACAACTTCTTTGATATCCTCAGGACGAAACTAATGTGGGGAGGCGCCACGTTTAATAATAAGTCTTGATGAGGCTTGCTTTTTATACCATGCAATGTGAAAAGCTCACACTCAAGATCGAACGCAGGGAAATATCCTATGTCAGGAATACATTGGAGTCTTATGACGGCATGGCGCTTGTTCACACCATTGATTCGGCAACAGCCCTGATACAGGTGTATGTGGCCCCGGGGTGCCGAGATATGGTATACTCTATATTGGAGTCTCTCAGGAGGGAGGGCGTGTCAATTTTCTTGACAGCGGAGGCAAAAAATTAAACATGTCAGGCTCTTTGGCCGAAACATTTTATATAAAAACCATGGGCTGCCAGATGAACGTTTACGATTCGGACTACGTGGCTCAAAGGCTCATGGCCATCGGGATGTCTCCCGAGGAAGATCCCGGGAGGGCAAATGTTGTTCTTTTAAATACGTGCACTGTAAGGGCTAAGCCCGAGCACAAGGCGGCCACATTTATTGGGAGGATTTCAAAACTAAAGAAGCGCAATAGGGATCTTATCCTGGGGGTTTTGGGTTGCTTGGCACAGCAAGAAGGGGCGGAAATCTTGAAAAAATTCCCTTATGTGGATTTCGTAATCGGCCCCAGACAGATTCATGATGTCATCGAGATAATCAAGAGGGTCAGATCCGGGGAAAAAGGCATTATAGCAACCGACCTGGAACAGATCCCGTCCCCGGGCAAGGTCCTTGAAGGATATTTTCAGGGCAGGGTATCGGCTTTTATCACCATAATGCAAGGGTGCGATAATTTCTGCTCTTATTGCATTGTACCTTATGTGAGAGGAAGGGAGCTTTCAAGGCCCCCTCACGAGATAGTTGAGGAAGCAAGAATACTAGTAGACCAAGGCATTCGGGAGATCACGCTCTTGGGACAAAATGTAAACTCATATTCCTGGTCAGGAAACGGGGCGAAGTGGGACTTTCCTTTGCTCCTGAGGCAGGTCTCGGCAGTGCCAGGACTGAAAAGACTGAGGTTTACCACCTCTCATCCCAAGGACCTATCCGAGGATCTTATCAGGTGCTTTGGTGAACTGCAAAACCTGTGTCCGCATATACATCTTCCGTTTCAAGCCGGGTCAAACAAGGTTCTAAAAAGAATGAACAGGAAATATACCCGGGAACAATATATGGCCCTTATTGATAAATTGCGGGATGTTCGGCCGGACATCGCTGTTACCAGTGATGCTATGGTGGGTTTTCCAGGAGAGACGGACAGGGACTTCCAGGATACCATAGATCTGGTCCAGCAGGTTGAATTCGACGGAGTTTTTTCCTTTAAATATTCGGACAGAAAAGGTACACTTGCGGCTAAATTTGAGGAAAAAGTGCCTGAGGCTGAAAAAGCAAAACGCCTCCAGATCCTCCAACAAATCCAAAAACAGATAACCCTCAAAAAAAATCAGGGCCTGGAAGGGAAAATCGTACAGGTTCTGGTTGAAGGAGAAAGCTCAAGGGGAGGACAGCAATCAGGTCGAACACCAACTAACAAAATAGTTAATTTTGACTCCAATATCAATTTAATAGGTAACTTAGTTAATGTTTTAATTGAAACTGGTTACCCCAATTCGCTCCGCGGAAAACTTGTTGAGAACAACCCATGAGCCAAGAAAAGCCAATCATGGACTGGAGCAAACTGCACGTTGAACCGGTTCAGACGAACCCTGAGGAAATCAACTACGCCGAGGAAGCAATCCTGGTGGTAGACGACGAGCAGAGCGTAAGGAATTCCCTCGCCGAAATGCTTACTCATCTAGGTTTTCAGGCCTTTGTTGCAGAAAGCGGAGCTCAAGCCCTAGACCAGCTCAGCCAGAATCAGGTCACGTTCCTCATTACCGACATGAACATGCCGGGCATGGACGGTATGGAGTTGATCCAAAGAGTCAAAACTCAATACCCGGAAATATCAGTTATCGCCATGACCGCATATTCAAAGGACTACAAATACATCGACGTAATAAACGCCGGCGCAACCGATTTCATAAATAAGCCATTCGGAATCGAAGAGCTTGAAGCAAAGGTAAAGAGGGCAATTGTTGAGCGCAATATCCGCAGGGAGCTAAACAGGCTTTCCATAACCGATTCTTTAACCGGACTTTACAACCAAAGATATTTCTACGCAAGGCTTCGCGAGGAAGCCCAAAGGGCTGCAAGACAAAAACACCCCTTATCAATCATCCTGCTCGACCTGGACAACTTCAAGTGGTACAACGACACTTACGGTCACTTAAAGGGGGACAAGCTGTTGCAAGATGTGGGTCGCATTATACGAAGGTGCATAAGGGAAAATGTCGATACAGGCTATCGATACGGTGGCGATGAGTTCGCAGTAATCCTCATTGATGCGGATATCGAGGTAGCAAGGCACATTGCCAGAAGGATTCAAGAGGCCATCAAAAGCGAATGCGAAATTGAGGCCAGCTACGGCTGTGCCACTTTTAAAACGGGGATGCAGCCCGAGGATATCCTGTCACAAGCAGACAAGATCCTCTACCGGAGGAAGGGAATCCGGCTCAAGGAATCGGAAGTTTCTTAAAAAACCGCTTGAGCCTTTTTAAAAATTTTAGTTACGTCTGATAAGATATATTATGTAAACCAATCTTAATGCGCCCATACCACAAGACCCGCTTTTCAGCCTCCCCCTTCTTTCCTGCACTGCATAGCTACCTATTTTTACTGTTTTTTCTTGACAGCCTGTCCCTCAAATAGTAAAAGAAGCCATTCTCAAACGGAGGCGAAATCTTAATGAGCAGCGTTGTAAAGAAGCGAAGAAAGAAGATACGAAAACACAAGTACAGAAAGATGAGAAAGAAGATGCGACATAAAAACAAGTGACCCTCTTCCCCTCCTTTCAAACAAAGAAGGCAGCCCCTTTGGGCTGCCTTCTCTTTTCTTTCCCGCGCTTTAGGCGGGCAAAATTATTTGCTGTAATCGTACCAGCCGCCGCCGGTCTTTCTGCCAAGTCTCCCGGCCCTGATCATAGTCTTGAGGAGGTTTGGTGAAACCCATTTGGATTCTTTATTTAGCTCTCTATAAAAGTACTCTGTCACAAAATAAGCAATGTCGATTCCAGTTAAATCCATGAGCTCAAATGGACCCATAGGATAGTTGAGGCCGTTTTTCACAGCGGTGTCCACGTCCTCGATACTGGCAATTCCTTCCTCCACGATCTTAATGGCCTCAATCATATGAGGAATCATAATCCTGTTTACTATGAATCCGGGCGAGTCCTTTTTAACTTCTACGGTTATCTTGCCCATCTTCTTGGCAAGTTCAGTAGTGGTGGCCACAGTGTCATCGCTGGTGAAATACCCCCTTATGACCTCGACCAAGCGCATCAAGGGTACCGGATTGAAAAAGTGCATTCCGCACACCTTGTCGGGTCTGGAGGTTGCCGCTGCAATCTCGGTAATGGACATGGACGAGGTGTTGGTAGCAAGAATTACCTCCGGCCTGCAAAGTTCATCCAATTGTTTAAAGACCTCCTTTTTAAGGTCTAAATTTTCTATGACCGCCTCCACCACGAAGTCCACGTCCTTCAGCTCTTCCATGTCAGTGGTACCCTTGATTCTACCCAGGATAGCGTCCTTTTCAGAGGCCTCAAGCTTGCCCTTCTCAACGCTCTTGCTCAGGAATTTTTCAATGTTTTTCATGCCCCTTTCTACAAAGGAGTCCTCCACGTCCCGCATTATGACCTCGCAGCCGATCTGGGCTGCCACCTGGGCAATGCCATGGCCCATTGTTCCGGCTCCAACCACGCCTATCTTTTTGATTTCCATGCCTTTCTCCTACCTCCTTCTTTACTCAATTTTCGAAGCAACAAATCTTGAACCACTGGGCATCCCATGCCATAGAGGTGGTCTAACTAGATCTCTTAAACCGCCTCTACAGCCTGTACCTCGGGAATATTCTGCTTCAGGATGCGCTCAATTCCCATCTTTAGAGTCATTTGAGACATTGGGCACCCGCCGCAAGCTCCTGTAAGGCGTACCTTAACTATGCCGTCATCGCCCACCTCAACAAGTTGGACATCTCCACCATCGGCCTGAAGCGATGGCCGCACTTTGTTTAACGCGCTTTCTACTTTTTCCTTAAGTGTTGTCATGGTTTCCTCCAAGGTTCAATAATTAATTTTTTATGTTTACCATATGCCACCGCCGAATGCTAGCCAAAAATTTTGTGCACCCTTCGATCCAAATAGGCAGACAGGCCTTCAGTGTCCCCCGGGTTCCATCCCATGGATTCCTCCCACACGTCAGGGGACTCCATGCAAAGATATAGACCTAAATCGTCTGACCACTGGTGTAAGTGCTCCATCATGAAATGATAAAGCTCCACCCTAATGGGCTTAAAGTAACGCATTTTTCCGTCTTTACCGGGAATAAATTCCCCGTTTGCCACTATGGAATGGGGGTGTCTCTTCCTGATGATTCGCTTCAGCGGGGGCATGAACCGGAATGAGCCAAGACTGATCCAAATGATTCGTTCAGGGCGAAGCAACCTGTCCATAAGCTCTAGTGTTTCTAAATAGCCTTCTTTCCATCCTGGGTAAGAAATGAGAGGATCGAAGTGAAAGCCTATGGCAAAGCCTTCACTCTGGCAGAGCCTTGCGGCTTCCAGTCTCTTGCGCACAGATGCAGCGCCGTGTTCCTCTTTGGACGCAATCCAGGGGCTATTAAGGGACCAAGATATAACAATTCTGTCGCGACAATCAGAATGCAGCACACCCTCAATATTATCTGTTTTAGTCTTTAGCTCAAGTACAGCGTTCTTTCTGCAGGAAAAGCAAGGGATCAACAGCTCGGCCCAACCGGTAACCGGATCAAGAGCAAGGCTATCGGTAAACTCGCCTGTGCCTACCCTAAAGATCCGATTCGGTTCCGAATCTATTCTGCGAAGTACAATGTCCAAGCCCTTCTCAATATTAGCGAATACCTTTAGCCCTCCTTCACTGAAATACGATTGAAGGATACAATAGCTGCAGTCCATTGGGCAGCCTGTTCCCACATTAAGAATCTGGTACCCGCAACAGATATGCTCAGTGGTCCCAGGACACGGCTTGAGAAACTCACCTTGGTAAGAAAAGAAGCAAAGCAAATCTTTAGAGAATCGGCTTTCCTCGGACGGCTCGGGACATTGGGTGAACCATATCTTGGCTTGAGGCAAAAACCTTTTCACATTGCCAAGGGCTTTGCTAACAAAGGAATACTCCTGTGCTGCTGGTTCTATTCCTACGTTTTTTATGAGAAATCTCATTTTCTCGGTCCCTTCTTGTCCCCATGGCCTTCAAAAACTTTAAGCCCTTCTGACAAAGGCGGCTCAAGAGAGATTAGGTTTGGGTCGTTAGCAATTTTCAATAGGTTTGCTCGAAGGCTCGAGCCCTCCTTGAATAACACCTCGAGCTTATACTCCGTGCCCTCCAGGTTGGGAGGAGGAATGATTCTTGCGCCCGGAGGCATTTCAATGGCGGCAAACTTTCTTCTCAGCAGCTTCTGAGTGCTCGTTACCTTTGGGTATCTTCTAGATCTTAAAATATCAAGTACGGTATTAACTTGCTGGGGCACATTCTTTATATCTTGGTCAATAACTGAACTTATTCCCAGTTCGTCGAATAAATCTCTAGCAGATACGCCTTCAATTTTCATTAGATCGACTGTCATATCAACAAATTGGTGCCATTGGTTAGCATTCAAGTTTAACTGTTTTCCATAACTATAAATTATATCAATATTTTCTTCATCAGCTTCAAGTAGAATTTCAGCTGTTTTTAGCTGGATCTTTCCTTTGGCAAGTGCCCATTTTACCGAGTCAGTCAATCTTCTCTGAATTCGCAGATATTGCTCATATACTTCTTTTCTCTTCGCAAGTCCCATCAGAGGCATGTATGTTTCCACGATCTCTGCAGCTGTGTGGAACCGGCTAAGGTGCTCGAGGGCAAGACCTTTCTCAATCACGTTGAAAGAACGTGTAGCGAGATTGTCGTAGAAGGCCACCAACAGGGCATGATTGGCATTCATCGCGTGACAAGAAACGACCATACACTGTATCTCTTGTATCCCTAACTCATGTGCAGCCCTTATCCTCCTGTACCCGGTTACCACCTCCATGTCACCCCTTTCCCCCTCCCGCAGGATAGGAGGATTAATCAGCCCCACTGAAGCTATTGAAGCCTTTAAAGTCGCCAGATCAAAGGCAAAGCTCATAAGGTAGGGATACGATTCCTGGTCAGAAATCTCACTGGCAATATCCACCTTTCTTATCGTTCCAGCAGTAAGCCCTATTCTCTGAACTTTCATCTCTGAACACTCCTACTTCCCGGTTGGATTGATATTAACATACGCATGAAACGGTTAATAGACAAATTCAAGTTTCTTAACTCACTTGCATTTGTCTTCGGTTGTTAATAATATGATTCTTTCTCATCACCCATTAAGGCTTAAAAATGAAAGGAACGGAGCGCTTCATAATTTTCCTCATAATAGAAGTGGGCATGCTCTGCATTGCCGCCATTAGCGCCTGTTTTGGCGAACAGATCAGCGTAGGTATTCTCCTTCCCCTTAATGGCAAGATGGCAATTATCGGAGACATTGAAAAAAAAGCATTTGAAATGGCTGCCGAGGAATTACAAAACTACGATTCCTTCAGCCAGCCAAGGATTGTCCTTTACTTCAGGGACACAATGGGACAGCCCGAAGTTGCCAGACAGGCTGCCCTTAGCCTCATAACAGAAGACGGTGTCTCCCTAATAACCGGGGGATGTAGCAGTAATGCAACCTTCGCAGCCATGCAGGTCGCTGAAGAACACTCCCTGCCCTTTCTTATTACCACAGCCTCTGCGGACAAGCTGACTGAGATGAATATGAAGTACGTTTACAGGCTATGTTCGCCTGCAAGCGAATACACAAAACCCTTTCTGGCCCTTCTCAGTAAATTTAGAGGCTCAAAAAGGGGATGTATCTTACGGGAAAATTCACGTTATGGGCGCCATGAAACCAAGCCTATTGTAAGGGTGTGCCGCAAAGCCAGAGTCTTGGTCACCGACATCATTACTTATCCTGCGCAAGCTGTCTCTGATGAGGCTACCTATTTTCAGAAACTCCAATTAATAAGACCTGATATCCTATTTGTGCTAGCAAGAGGCTCAGAACCGGTGAGAATATTGGCCCTTGTCCAGGTTTTAGACAAGATCCCGAGGCTTATCTTTTGTAAGGGAGATGCCTTTCTAAAAGCAGATACTTATATTGAGGCCCAATCAGCCCTTGGAAACATTTATACCACTGCTCCCTGGCATCCTGCTGTCACTTACATGGGTGCCCAGGAGTTTTACCAGAGGTTCCGTGAAAGGTATGGAATCGAGCCAGATTACCATGCCGCACAGGCTTATGCATCCTTGCAGGTGATAGCTCACGCCGTTTCCCAGGCCCTTTCCCCGGATCCGGAGGGGATACGAGAGGCCTTGGATCTATCAGAGCTAATGACTGTGTTGGGCCTGGTGCGCTTCCAGTCTTACGGCGACAAAGAGCGCCAAAATAGGCCTCCTATGGTTCTCCTGAGGTGGACCGGAGAAAATCTCCTTCCAGTGTCCTACTGAGGCAGTATTTGGGGGACTATCAGCCAGGCAACCGCCCATTTTGCCTCATTGTCTTGCTCGAGACACAAAATGCCTCCCTGCTGGAAACGGGCCACACCTTTTTCAGGATTGTCCGTCACCAGCAGAGAAGCGAACTTACCAAGATGGGGGAGATGTCCCACTATCATGGTGCCGTCACTCAGATCCTGAATCTCCGAGGCAATCTTTGAGGGATCGTCAAGCGGCGAAATTCCTTTTTTCTCCACGGGGACTGCTCCAGGATTGAGGCTCAAGGCCAGTATTTCGGCGGTTTCTTTTGCCCTAAGCTTTCCGCTGTGGATGATTACAGGCGGTCTAATTCCAGCTTTTTTCAGGAATTCAGCTACCCTGCTAACCTCCGCCCTGCCCTGCTCCGATAATGGTCTTTGGGGATTCTCTTCCTTACTCACCGCCTTTCCATGTTGGACCAGATAGATCTTCATCCTCTGACCCTCCTTTTCTAATAGATCTATGGGTGGAGAAAGGACTCCGCTCCCCCCTTTTCTCTCAAGCCCTCGAATCCGCGCCCTTCCAAAAGTCGAGATTAATCTCCGGTTTCTTCTACAAACCCCTTACTCTCCAGAAAAGCAATATCACCAGCGATCTCATCCCCGGACTTATTATGATCATCGAAGTCTATTGTTCTTTAAAACATTAGCTGCAGTGTTTCAAGCCCAGCCATAACACCTTCCACCGTGATACATGGTATCAATGGGTTATGGATCTTTCGAAGGAGGGCATCTTCGCCCTTCAACTCAGTTCACATAAATATCTGCTTCTTCGCGCAGGGATTCTATGTAGCTCTCCTGTTCCCTCCTCATTTCCCTTCTCCGCCTCCCTACCAAGTCTCTCTTTATTTGCTGTCTCACCTTGATTTCAATCCGTTCCGGAGTGGTACCCCGCGCTACTTCCCGTTCTCTAAGCCAATTATAGGAGGCGCTCTTAGCAGCGTAATACTCTTCCACTTCTTGGCGCGTTACCTTCTCTGCCACCAAACCCTCGTTCTTGAAAAGCTTCCTGATGAGCGCAGTCTTAGCTACACGCTGTGCCCGCCACTCCTTATCTTCTTCAGACAAGGAAGAGATTTCATCCAGATCCTTCTTTGTATCCATCAGAATTCTTGCATATTCTTCGTCGTCCATCAAACCTTCTTCTATTGCCTTCTCTACCAGCAGGGCCTCATTAATAGCTTTGTTAACGTATTTCCTATAAGCAGTTGCGGGGAGCGTGTCTCTCAGGTGCAAAACGTTAGGAGGGACCACATCCTCAATTGATACCGGTTTCCCATTTACCGTTGCCACTACGCCCTTTGGATTGATGGCGACAACATTAAAGGGTTCATCACTAATTTTCACTTTTTCCGTCTCTGAACTGTTATCTTTGTTACGGCCTACCCCGGTATTGCGCGACAACGTGAACCTAGTCAAGCTATCTTTACTCCCTCGGGTCAGCACGCCCTTATCCGCAACCTTTTTGTCCCCAGCATCTAATCTTGATGACCTAGAATCCAGTGTATCGCTGCGAAAAATAAAGAAGCCGGCAGCTAGCCCAGCAAAAAAAACAAGCAAGACAAGAAATATCTTTTTCATATGCTCAGTCCTAGGTAGGAATTAGACAAGAGGGGGAGGTGAAAAGATCCTCCCCACTCTTTTACTGTCAAGACGGTGAGGTGCTTTATTTTTTCCAACTATAAGTATTGCGCGTGTTGCCTTTCCAGTAATCATCTTTTGGATCATCGTCTTTAAGATCGAAGGTCTTAGTTCCATCTCCATTGCCGAGAGCGGTGTTGTACTTAATTATGCTCCCGCTGTTGCCACTCGCATCAATGCCATCGCCTGCATTATTTTTTACAATATTGTTTTTTACTATACAATAATAAACATTGGTAATCCCATCACCATCGTTGGCCTTGACGCGATTGTCCCGGATCATTGTTTGGTAGTCGTTGTAAATCCCATCACTGCCATTACCCTTAACTAAGTTGTTGGCGATCAAAACCCCGTAATCGTCTGAATAGATTCCTAGTCCACCGTTGTTAGTTGAGGTGTTATCAGTCACAACAACAGAGTCATAGTAAGGCACTATTCCATCCCCTCCGTTGTTGTCACATAGGTTCTGGGTAATAATTGCCGAATCGTCGTCATTTAGGATTCCATCCCCATCGTTGTCAGTCACCGTGTTGTTAAGAACCTGGGCCCCGTAGCCATAACTCTGGATACCGTAATCCCCTAGGTTTCCATCCACGGTGTTGCCCTCTATAAAGCAATTGTAATCATTTACATAAATGCCGCTGCCTTTATTATCTGTTACAACATTGTACATGATCATGCCCGCGTAATCAGCATATATGCCGTCACTTTCATTCTCTCTGACGGTGTTACGAACTATTTTGGCTGATTCGTACACATAGATACCATAGCCACCGTTACGCCTCACATTGTTCTTCTTAACCTTATTTTGATACCCACCGTAAGAATCCTCGTAGATTCCAGTATCACTGTTGTCAGTAACCTTATTCCTGGCAATTAACACCGGAAAACCATACTCATTGTCAATACCATACCGTCCATTAAAGGTAACTTCATTATCTGTTATTTGGTCATCGAGTCCGTAATAATGGTAGATTCCTGTCGACGAGTTTCCTGTTACCTTGTTGTAAGTAATAAAATTTTCCCCGCACATCTCAATAAACTACCCCGCCGCAAGCAGCGGGGTATTCCCAAAAGCATTGAACGCCCCAAGGGGCGGGGAATA
>QMLZ01000053.1 GCA_003646995.1 Deltaproteobacteria bacterium
GGGGCCTGGTCAAGTTGCGTTTCTATATGCGCCTTAATTTTTCCAAGGACCTAATACGATCTGAAAAGAGTTTTGCGCAGGTTGGGCAGTATTTGTGATGTTCCTTTATGTCTGTATGGGCTGCGGTTCTCTGTTCAACGTGAGCCAAAAATTTTTGGGAAGCAAAGTACTTTCCGCATGCCTCACATCTTATCAATTGGTGAACACCGATGATTTCGTCTCGGATGGAGATAGTGCGCACCCCATCTTTGTCTTCCAGTTTTATGGCCCCGGTGGGGCAGATATTGGCGCAGGTGCCGCATCCGATACACAATCCTTCTGTAGGAACAACATAACTGAGGTTTCCTCTTTTTTCCATTTTTAGAGCGCCCGCACCGACTACCTCATTGCACACCCTTATGCAGAGCCTGCATCTGACACAGTCATCCGGTGGTGGACCCAAGTCGATCCCATGTTCTTTTGCCAACTCCCTTATATACTTTGACTCTGGGGCCATTGTCAGGAGATTTTGAAATGCCCTCTTTCTGGCCTCCATTACGCTCGGGCTGTCTGTGATAACCCGGAGACCTTCTTTAACTTTCAGGATGCAGGAAAGCAGGATACGTGACTTACCGGTAGGAGAAATAACCTCAACAGCGCACAGTTTACATGCACCAATCGGCCTGAGAGCTTCATGGTAACATAGGGTGGGAATCTTGAAACCATTGGCCCTTGCAACGCGAAGTACGGTTGTACCTTCTTCGGCCTCGATCCGTCGGTCATTTATGGTAATAGTGGGCATAATCAGTAACTCCAGAGCATCTGCAGGTAGACACCGAGATCGGAATTGTGCCTAAGCCTAATGCGGATTTTTACGAATTAGTCTTTTTTTGCTCTTTCAAGATCCTGTAAGTATTCCTCAAGGTAGTGTACGTCAGCGGTCAAGGCACCTACTTGTTCATGTATCAGGTCGCAGATGTATAATATGGTCGTGACCTTACCTTGTTCAACCACCGGTAAGTGCTTGATACCCGTTTGGAGCATCAAAGAAATGGATTGCTCCAAACTGTCATCCGGGCTTGCTACAATCAATTTGTTGGTCATGGCTTCCCTGAGAGGAGTACGCAAAAACCTCTCCCGGCCGAATTTCTTATAAGCCTTTATTATGTCTTTTTCCGTGAATATACCTGCGGGTCTTTCATTCTCTTCCACAATAAGTGCGCTAACATCCTTTTCTATCATTAACTTGACCGCTTCCTCGACCGGGTTCTCACTGGATATTTTAAAGGACTTACGGCCTTGGCGATCTATAAGCTCCCGCAATTTCACGATGTTAGCCCTCCCTTAGAGAAGCATAGTAGGTTAATACTAAGGAGTAAAGACGCTTATCAGTCCAAAGGTCTCAGGCAGTCCTGGGGAAACCTGAAAGTTCCCTTTCCCTCCAGGGTAACTTCTATGAGGGCGTCCGGGTCGTTTTTAGTTGTATCCGGGTCCGTTATAACTCCGTGCATTCCTATGTATTGATCCATATAGGGTTCCCAACTCTCATCTTCCGACTTCCTATAAATTTCTACCTTTTGCCCTTTGTGAAATGGCATTTTCTTACTCCTTTCCTCCTATCTTATAAATCGAGGTGGAGGAGGGGAAATTTCCACATGTCCTTCGGCTGCCTTTTTCCGTGCACAATCAAGGCATATTAGATGGCCCTTGAGATGCGGACTGAGCCCTTCGAGTTTTTTGGTGACAAAATCGTGATATCTTTCCGTGCCTATCACCTTGCCGCATATTTCGCACTTTTCCACCTTAAGGCGGTTAAGTACAGTTCCACATAGGTAGAGGATTCTCTCATCTCCCTTGTCCTCAATGCGCATAGCACCTGTTGGACAATTGGCGGCGCATGCACCGCATAAGATGCACCTTTCAGCAGCTACTCTAAAATCCGTGTGGCCAGGATGATCAAAGTCCAAGTAACCCATCTCCAATGCGTTTATTCCCATTTTCCTGCACACTTCCTGACACGTTCCGCATCTCACGCATATATCACATCGTAGGCATCGCCGGGCTTCCTCCCTGACCTTGCTTTCCGGTAGCCCCAGTTCGGCCTGTTGAAACGTGACTCGCCTCCTCTCATAACTTAGCATCGGCATTTCAGGTCGCCGTAAGGTCATTTTTGTTGTTGCGGGCACTTCGATGCATTCCAGTCGAGCCCTTCTGATGGGGATCGGGGGCATTTCGGGTTGTGGAAGCCCCAGTAGATATCTGTCTATAGCCTCGGCGGCCCTCTTCCCCCCTCCTATTGCTTCGACCACAGTGGCAGGGCCTGATACAACATCACCCGCAGCAAAAACTCCCTCTATGTCAGTCTGCATGGTTGCAGTTGCAACGGATATGGTGTCTCGCCTTGTCCATTTGAGATCAGAGAGTTCTTCGAGACCCGTATGGTCCACAACCTGACCTATTGCTGGGATAACCGCGTCCACCTCAAGTTGAAATTCGCTGCCTTCCACGGGAACAGGTCTGCGTCTGCCACTGTCATCTGGCGGACCCAATTCGGTCCTTTGGCATACCAAGGACTTTATTTTCCCATTTTCTCCCTTTATCTCCAATGGGACTGTCAGGAATAGGAACTGGACCCCCTCTTCTTCTGCCTGTTCAACCTCCTCGATGTTTGCAGGCATATCTGCCCTGCTCCTTCTGTACAGCACAGTGACCTGCCTGCACCCGAGTCTTATGGCAGTGCGGGCGGCATCCATAGCCACGTTTCCGCCTCCGATTACCGCAACCTTTTTTCCTGGGGGGCGTCTTTCGCCCAGTGCGACGTTTCTTAAAAAGGTTATCGCATCTATTACCTGTGGGTAATCATCTTCACCGGGTATCCGCAGTTTGTAAGATGAGTGGGCCCCTATTGCGATTAATATGGCCTCAAATCCCTCTTGTTTCAATTCCTCCAAGGTCACGTCTACCCCGATCTTGGTGTTGAGTCTAAACTCTACGCCAAGATCTTCAATCATAGCCACTTCGCGGTCTATGACCTCTCTAGGCAAGCGATACCTTGGAATGCCCACCATCATCATGCCGCCTGCCACCGGCAAGGCATCAATTACCGTGACAGCGTAACCCCTGAGTGCCAGATAGTAAGCAGCGGTCAATCCAGCTGGACCGGCCCCTATAATGCAGACCTTTCTATTGTTCTCCGGGCCTTTCTCGGGGTTTACATAAAGCTCATCTGACATGGCACGTTCTGCGGCAAATCCTTTTAAGTCTTTGATGGCGATCGGCTGGTCTACTCGCCCCCTGACACACATGAACTCGCAGGGGTGGGTACAGACCAGCCCGCATATCCATGGAAACGGATTGTCCTTCCTTATGAGTTCAATGGCCTCTGCGTCTTTACCTTGGCCTATCAATGTGACGTAACTAGGCACATCTATTCCAGCAGGACATGCCATCTGACAGGGGGCGGGTCTTATGCGGATACAGTCCTCAGTCGCGCAATTTTTACTTTCAATGTGGCTTATGAAGACCTCTCTATGAGTTTCTAGCATTACTGCCAGCATTGAACCCGCAGAAGAGCATTTTTCCTGTTGCTCCTCCGAGTTCAGCTGGGAAGCTAAAGAGACTAAACTGGAATAATGTTCATTGCCTGCCATGCCGAATGAAATGTCCTTCAGTAGCATTTGAGCCTCTTCGGCAAGGCGTCTGCACTTGGCATTCGGGAATCCCCCCGTGTTGATCATATGGGTGAGATCGTCTAGGGTTTTCTTTACCGGGCATATGTTGAAAGACATTTTTTCCCCGAATTGTTCAGTTTCTGTTATTCGAGGGCTGCCATGGCCTTTGCATACCGCTCTCTTCTAATGGGAGGAATCTCCTCGGCCGTCCCAAAATGAAGGCAATGAGTCGTGCAAACAGTTACGCATGCGGGCTTCAACCCTTGGTCCAGCCTATCCTTGCAATAGTCACATTTGACGGCCTTTCCGGTTTCAGGATTCCACTGGGGCGCTCCCCATGGGCATGCGGTCATACAGGTCTTGCATCCAACGCAAAGGCTTTCATCCACGAACACTATCCCGTCTTCGGGCCTTCTTTGCATTGCCCCGGTCGGGCAAGCTGCTACGCACCAAGGATCTTCGCAATGAAAGCACGGCATAAAGGTGTAGCTGGCCCTTGGAAGATTTCCAATGAACCTCGGACCTATTGTTATGATTTGGCACAACTTGGGCCCAACTGGAAGTCCCTTATTTGTTTTGCACGCAACCTCGCAACTGCGGCACCCGATGCACTTTTTGCTGTCTTGGAATAGATAATATTTGCTCATCCTTATCCTCCCCAGGAAATATATAACCCTTTTAGGCCCTTTTCACCTTAACAAATGTGTCATGGAAGGCAGGACTCCCTCCTATCCTATCAGTAATGTTCTTGATCAAGACCGAGTCGTTCAGTCCCTTGTTAAAGGACCTTGTTGCAAAAGCGGCCTCGTGTCCAAACCCATGCAGCATAAATACCGCTTCCGGGTGAATAAGGTCGGTCACATAAGCCTTAATGAATCCAGATCCCACCTCGGAAGAGACCTCCACGAGGTCACCGGTCTTTATGCCGAGTTTTTCTGCCTCCTTAGTATTTATCCACAGGTGGTTTTCAGGGACCAGTTCGTTCAAATAGGGGTTGTTTTGAGTTGACACGTGCGTATGAGCTGCGCAACGACCTACGGTTAAACGAAATTCACCTTCTGGTGGCGACGGCATCGACTCATAGGCGGGAAAGGATTTGAATCCGGCATTTTCCAGCAGGGATGATACGAATTCAATTTTACCTGATGGGGTCTTGAATTTTATCCCGTCCTTTCTATCCCAAAAAATTTGCTTATCCGTGTATGCTACGAATCCCTTTTCTTTGAAATCTTCCAGGTAAAATCCGGTACCCTCAAGTTGCCACCGCACCAGATCTTCCATTGTGTTATAGGGAAAATATTTTTCCAAGCCGAGCCTTTCGGCAATCTGTTTTAAGATGATTGGTCCAGGCCGCGTATCATAACGGGGTGTCACAGCCTGGTGACGCAAAAACATTTGCGGTTTGAGCCCATTGGCTTGTTGAATGGAATCCATCCTTTCCAAGAACATGGATTCGGGCAAAATAACATCAGAATACCAGGCTATGTCACTGTAATTTATTTCGATCGAAACGATTAGGTCCAGCTTGTCCAATGCCTTCTTGGTTTGGTTTGTGTCCGGGATTGACATAAGTGGATCAAACCTGTAGGCAAACAGGGCCTTTATGGGGTAAGGGTCCTCTTCTAGTATTGCGTACGGCAATATCTGCCCAACTCCGTGATTGGGATCCGGGAGGGGAAAGTCATTAGTTCCCACCTTGTCAAATCGGACCTGTTTTACTTCCGGAAGGTCCTGTTCTGTAAGCTTGCGGGCCGGCTTGCCGCCCACTTCGCCGGGCCCCTTTTTTATGAAAAGCCCACCTTTAGCCTCAATACTTCCCATTAGTGCATTGAGCATAAGAATGGAGCGGCGCATGTATATCTCGTTTGTGTGGTGGGCACCACGATATCCGAAATGGAATATTACCGAAGGCTTGTCTTGGCCCAGTTCCCTTGCCAAGGATATAATTTCGTGCGCCGGGATACCCGTTTCTTTCTCAGCCCATTCGGGGGTATACTGCTGAACAAATGACTTAAGCTCGGAAAATCCCTGCGCCCACCTGTCTATGAAATCTAAATCATAAAGACGCTCTTTTATAATTACGTGCATTAACGCGTAATTTAGAGCCAAATCTGTCCCAGGGCGAATCATTAGATATCGACTAGCCTTAGTGGCGGTAACCGTGACCCGTGGGTCTATATAAGTAAGCTTGGCACCATTATCTAAGGCCTTCATAAGGTTGTTAACAGCCTTAACCTCTATGGCCTCGAAAAGATTGCGGCCGTACATAACGATGTGCTTGGTATTTGCGTAGTCGAAATTCATCTGGGCGTCAGTGTACCCGAACAAGGATCTTCCCGCCGTGTTTACAGACCCCTTGCATATAGCATCGTGGGTGAAATGATTTGGAGAACCAATGGCCCGGAGAAATGTCTTGCTCACGTGGGTGCTGAGTTGCGTCCTTTCGCCAAGTACTACACTGTGGCCTCCATACTCATTGATGATTTTCCTGAGCCTATCAGCGACGAAATTGAGGGCCTCGTCCCAGGAGGCCTTTTTCCATTTCCCCGAACCTCTTGGTCCAGTACGAATCATGGGCGATTGAACCCTTTCATGATCGTACAGGAGGGCAATGCCGGCCATACCCCTTGGACACAGGCTACCCTCCATGCCTGCTACATGGGGGTTCCCTTCCAGCCATTTCACCCTATCATCCTCCACAACGACACGGATAGGGCAACGAACAGAGCATCCGAAACAAATACTGTATACCTCCTTTTGCATGATCCCCCTCTCTTGTTAAGAATGTTTGACGGAAGCGGTCAAAACCGAATTAAATTTCTAGTGATTGGCTATATAATTTTTTGTTTGTTGAAATACTATATGTAACTTTTTCAATCAGTTAGCAGGCTTCAAGCAAAAGGAGTTTATCTCCGCGCAGCCTAAACGTCAAGGTAAAACTGAACAAATCGGCCCATTCGGAGTGGGGTTTTGCTTGACATTTGGGGGAAGAAGGGTAGGCTTTAGTTACTTTGGCAGGTATTGGGAGGTCTGACAAAAACGAATCCTGGCACAGGTGAAGCAATGAAGGCAGCACGAAATAAGCGTTATTGGGGGATATGGGGCATTTTTCTTTGTCTTTTTATTATCGTTTCCTGCGGGTCCATCCACGAGGTACAGGTGGTCTACCAACTACCGCCCCCTGGTAAAGTCCTGCAAGGTAGGAAAGTGGTTTTTAGGTTCGTGGATCAGCGCCCCAGTAAGGACTTCCTGAAGCCAAACGCAAAAAAAGAACTCAAGCATTTTTCGACCGATGTGTCATTTGCTGTTGCAAAGTACAGAGAGGCAGGGTTTAAGCTCGGCCCGTATACACCTGCCGATGCCATAAGGGACGCATTCAAGCGGAGGCTCGAGAATGATGGGCTGGTATTGGTCAGTGAAGCCGGCGAAGTGGTACCGGAGTTAGAAATCGTGCTCGAGGATTTTTCACTTGACTATATTGAAAGACAATGGGCTGCTTCCATCTCCTATGAAGCGCGACTCAAGAAGGGTGGCAGAGTTCTCGCCACTCAAACCGTATCCGCAAATGCGCAGAGGTATAAGATCCTGCGTAGAGAAGGGGCCGACAAAGCCGTTACGGACGTGTTCAATGAAACGGTCAACAGACTGGATCTTGTTAAGCTGTTCAGGGATGCTCGACTTTTATAAGTGGACTTTTGCATTTTAGCGAGATTCCTGAGCAATGGTATGGACCCTTTCCCTATCTATTTCTTCTTTTGCTCCCTCCGAGTTTTTGTTTTGACAGAATTTTGCCGATAGGAACCAGTAGGACTGAAAATTGGCACCCGTTACTGGGTTGTGCTGGATTTTATCAGCCTATTTTGGGCTACCCACCTGAAAGGGGTAAGTGGCAGTGGAGAAGACAGCTACTGAATTCAATGGAAACGATGCCCTAAAACAAGAACATAAAAGCCATGGCCTTACAAGTTGGCTCAAGGCACGATTTTTCGGGCCAAAGATTCAAGACATCAAGGAAAGAAAGCAACTCGAAGCTGAACTGGCGGACCTCAAACAAGTGGGGCGCTATGAAATAGTGGGAAAACTGGGCCAGGGCAGCATGGGAATGGTATACCTGGGCAAGGATCCATATATTAAGAGGGATGTGGCGATTAAGATCTCTCGTCCGTCTCGGGGCTTGGCAAGGGAGGAAGTAGATAAGTACAAAGAAAGATTTTTTATTGAAGCCCAATCCGCTGGCCGCCTTACGCATCCCAACATTGTTGCGATTTATGATGCCGGAATCCAAGAGGAATTTTGCTATATTACAATGGAATATATTGATGGCCCCACCTTGCACCGTTTTTGCAAAAAAGAGAATCTATTGCCGGTCAGCAAGGTGATCGAGATCATCTTTGTTGTGTGTAGAGCCTTGGACTATGCCCATCGAAAAGGTATTGTTCATAGAGATATCAAGCCTTCTAACATTATGATAAATAGCTCGGGAGCTGTAAAGATAACAGACTTTGGAATAGCTCACGTCGATTCCAGCCAGAGCTCACCAACTGGACTGGTGGGATCGCCGTGCTATATGTCCCCGGAACAAGTAAAGGAAGAGCCCATAATAGACAAGAGCGATATTTTCTCCCTCGGATGCGTGCTCTATGAGTTATTGACGGGGTCTAAAGCCTTTTTCGGAGATAATTATTTTTCTATTCTTTACAAAATAACTCACGAAGAACCGGCTCCGCTAAACAAGATTCGCCCCGACTTACCAGAGATACTCCAAAAAATAGTCTCAAAAGCCTTAACAAAAAATCCCGAGAAGCGGTATCAGACATGCCTTGACTTTGCGTACGACTTGAGGGTTGCTCTCAGGGGCCTTAAGGGCGGCGTGAAAAGGTCTAAAGCAGAGGATGTGGTAGATTACGTGTACCAAGTTCCATTTTTTGAAAACTTTACAAGAGAACAGGTAAGGGAAATACTGATGGCCAGCAACCTGGTAAAGGTGCCTAAAGGAAAGGTAGTGGTATCAGAAGGCGAAATCGACGACTCCTTTTATATAATATTGAGTGGGGCGGCAGCGGTGCGCAAAGACGGCAAGACTCTCGCTATCATAGAGCGAGGGGAGTGCTTTGGCGAAATGGCCTACCTCAGCGGCCAGACCCGCGCAGCCACCGTTGTAGCAACTACCGATTCCATCCTCATGAAAATAAGTGCCACACTGCTCGACCGCTCACCAACCGATATTCAACTTCTTTTCCTCAAGCAGTTTGCCATGACCCTCCTCACTCGCCTTGCAAAGAGCAACCAACAAAAAACTTGATGAAATCCTCATGAGAGGGTTGAATAGTGGGAAGGTCGATTCCTGCTGAGGTATGGAAAACAGGGGGATGCCTCTTTCCAAGGTGGCGTCTGTTTCTCTTGGTAACAGGACCAATAGGGTAAAGGATGAGGTCCAGGTGAGAAAAGGGCATCGAGTTTGAGATGGATAGCTCTAAAAATCTACATGCGGTGAGTCTTGGGTGTCCTAAGAATCTGGTGGACACCGAGCACATGCTCGGGCTGTTGGTGGCCTCAGGATACGTTTTAACTCAAGACCCAGAAGACGCGGACCTTGCCCTTGTGAACACCTGCGGTTTTATTGAGGAGGCGGTAAAAGAGAGCATTGACACCATATTAGGGCTGGCACAGTTGCGAAGGCTAGGAAAGATATCTCGCCTGGTCGTTACCGGGTGCTTTGTCCAGCGTTATGGGTATAAGCTCCAGGGTCTGATACCTGAGGTGGACGTGTGGCTGGGGACCGGGCAGTTTGAGAAGGTGGTACGGTATTTGGAAGGATCTGAGCGAGGTTTCTATCTGAGCAGACCGCAAACCGTTCCAGGTAGTGAGTTGCCCAGACTGCGCTGCACGCCCTTTTATACCTCTTATTTGAGAATTGCGGAAGGGTGTTCCCACCATTGTTCCTTTTGTATGATTCCTAAACTTCGTGGGAGGCTGCGAAGCAGGCCGATGGAATCCGTTTTGGCCGAGGCAAGGCAGTTGGCTGCAGAAGGCGTAAAAGAGCTGAACATTGTTGCCCAGGACATCACCTCTTACGGAGCTGATTTGGGCCTCAGATGGGGCCTTGAGAGCATTATTGAAAAGCTCGCAAATATTGAAGGCATCAAGTGGATACGCCTCCTATACGCTTACCCCTCAGGAATTTCTGAGCGTTTGTTGGATATCATGGAATCCGTGGACAAGGTGTGCCCCTACTTGGACATCCCATTTCAGCACGTAAGTGAGCGGATTCTTGTTGCTATGGGCCGGGGTGCAGATGAGTCGCCGAGGCACCTCATAGAAAGAATACGAAAAAGAAAACGGGATATCACCATTCGAACCACGCTTATGGTGGGGTTTCCGGGGGAAAGTGAACAAGAATTTGAGGAACTCAAGGAATTCGTGCTGTGGGCAGAACTGGACCGCCTGGGCGTGTTCACGTATAGTGAGGAGAAGGGTACCAGGGCAGCGAGGCTTAAGGGAGGTGTGCCCAAGGGGGTCGCCAATAGGCGCCGTTCTGAGATCATGCAAATACAGGCAGAGATCTCCCTTGCCAAGAATCAAAAGATTATCGGCAAGGAGTTACCTGTTTTGGTAGAAGGGGTGAGTGAAGAGACTGACCTCCTGCTCAGGGGGAGAACACAGCAAATGGCGCCCGAGATCGACGGGCAGGTCTTAATTAATAAAGGAATGGGTGTTGAGGGAGAGATTATGCGGGTAAGAATTACCGAGGCATATCATTATGATCTTGTGGGAGAGATAGTCCGGTAAGATGCCGGAGTTTTTGAATAGACGACTTGGGCTAATTTGTATAATATGGACTTGTTAATTAATTGATACACCTGGGACATCAAGACCCCCTTCATAACATGGAACAGGTAAGAAGCGACTCAATAGACACGAGAGATCAAGAGATCCTGGCCAAGTATTCGTATCACTTTGAGCGGATAGAGCGGGAACTGGCGCGGGGCCTGAGTTCCAAAGTCGATGCGATTGAACAGATGGGCAGGCATTCACTTCTTGGCCAAGGCAAGCGCCTCAGGCCTCTTATCTTTGTGCTGTGTTGCCGCCTATTCGGCAACCATAGCGAAGGCATGTACAAGCTTTCGACGGTTTTCGAATATATACACACGGCCTCACTGTTACATGATGATGTTTTGGACAATGCCGAGGTAAGGCGCAAAAAACCTTCAGCCAATACCCTTTGGGGCAATCATGCGGCAGTACTCGAGGGAGATTTTCTTTATTCCAAGGCCTTTGACGTGGCGGTAAATTACGCTGACCTGAATTTTTTCAAGAAATTGACCGAGACGACTACAATAATGGCCGAGGGACAGGTATTGGAGCTTCTCCATGAAAGGGACTGGGGTCTGGCCCCTGAGATTTACTTTGACATTGTATATTCAAAGACCGCAGTGTTGATATCCGCCGCATGCGCCTGTGGGGGGATAGTATCGGGAGCAAGACCCGATGAGCTTGCCCGCTTGGAGGGATTCGGAACAAACATGGGGATCGCGTTTCAATTGGTAGACGACATACTGGATTACACCTCCACACAGAAGGTATTTGGCAAACCTGTGGGCAAGGATCTCTTGGAAGGGAAAGTTACTTTGCCCCTGATTTATACGCTTGCTGCCATTCCCAGGTCTGAGCGAGATGAGGTCTTTGAGCTTCTGGAAGACCTAGGCAGGAATGAAGAGGCGCTGGCGAAGGTGATTGATCTTGTAAGACACAATGGAGCCCTGGCCCGCGTCAAGGCCGAGGCGGAAGCATATGTGGCGAGGGCAACAGAGCAATTGAAAGGTTTCCCATACTCCGAGGCAAGAGAAAGCCTTCTTGAGCTCAATCAATACATTGTGACCAGATCTTTTTGATCTTTTCAAGCATCAAAGAACGATAGCAAGGTGGTCCGAGGCCACCGTAATTTCTCCATCAAAATGCTTGCGGCATGCCTGCCCGATCTCAGTTGCCAAACACTCAGGGTAGAAATGGGTTAAGATGAGCCTCTTTACTCCGGCCTCTTTTGCAATAATCCCCGCCTCTGCAGGAGTAAGGTGGCCACGAACTTTTTCGCCTTCGGGAAACGAGGCCTCCAAGATTAACACATCAGCATTTTTTGAGAGTGTTACCAGATCCTCTGAGACGTCTGTGTCCCCTGAGTAAACCAGACTCTTACCTCTGTTGTTGTCAATCCTGATCGCCATACTTTCTTTTGTATGCCGGGTTGAACAAACTTTGAAATGAAGCTCGTTCCACTCAAGAGTTGCCTGATGGAGTGTGTCGAGTTCGGCGATGTGTATTAGCTCAACAGGCAGGTCTAGGGATGGCGCAAAGGCCTCCTTAAGCTTACCGATAAAATTCTTTAGACCAGGAGGCCCAGCCAATTTGAATGGTTTACGGATATTTAATATTTTTGGGTATTTGGTGGCAAACAAGAAGTGAACCAGATCCGCTGTATGATCTGGATGGAAATGGGTGATCCAGATGAGCTCAAGTAGCTCAAATTTTATGCCCATAGCTGTAAGGGCCCTGAGACTGCCCGGGCCTAAATCAAATACGAACCAGTGACCATGCCAACGTATGGAGATACAAGGAGATCCCCTGTTCCCGGAGGGTATACCAGTACCCGAACCAACAATATTGATATAGATTTCCTCGTTTATGCCCATTTGCCAGCCTTTCTTCACAAAATCGAGAGGTTAAAAATAAAATACTTTTTTTGTTAGAGTTAACTTTTAACTTGCTTAGCTAAGAATATAAAACTTTATAAAAATTTGATAAAATATTGACATATTAGGCAAAGTCCAAATCCAGAAACTCACCACTCTGTACAGGAAGTATCGAAATAATTTTGCCTTCTTAAAAAGGTAATAATGTTAACGATTTAGACTGCAGAGATTAAAAACAAAAAAAAACGACTAGTCAACATTTATTCCACATCTTTTTTCTTGACACATACTAGAAATTCGATATAAGAATGCTTGTTCAAAAAAGCACAAGATCTTTGTGGTTGGGGGAAATATAAAATAATTTCAGTTGGGTTTCGTCCCAACGACCATGATCCGGCGAACAATCCCTCGGGATCAAGCTGGGCTGGATTATGAAAATACTTCAATGAAAAAAGGAGGTCTGCGTATGTCTAATCTTATTCCACCTCATGGCAAAGAAGAGAGATTGATGCCATTGCTCCTCAAGGGAGACGAGCTTCAAGCAGAGATCAAAAAAGCCGAGGGCCTAAAATCAATCAGAATTACGTCAAGGGAAACTTCCGACCTGATTATGATGGGTATTGGCGCCTTTACACCCCTGACAGGGTTCATGACAAAGGCTGACTGGCAGGGGGTGTGCGATAAATTCACCATGGCCGACGGCACCTTTTGGCCGATTCCCATAACTGTATCCACAGACGATGAAGAGATAAAAGAGGGCGATGAAATCGCCCTGATCGACGACGAGACCGGTACCCTTATGGCTACCATGCAGGTCTCGGAAAAATACACAATTGATAAGGAGTATGAGTGCAAGGCGGTATTCAGAACCACGGACACCGAGCATCCGGGGGTGCAGAAGGTAATGGCCCAGGCCAAGTACAATCTTGCCGGCCCGGTAAAGGTTCTGAGTGAGAGCTATTACCCTGAAAAGTTCAAAGGGATTTACCATAGGCCGGAGGATAGTCGCAAGATCTTTGAGGAAAAGGGGTGGAAGCGGGTTGCCGCACTCCAGCTCCGCAATCCAATGCACCGTTCCCATGAGTACCTTGCAAAGATAGCTGTGGAGATAATGGACGGTGTTTACATCCACCAATTGGTGGGTAAGCTGAAACCGGGAGATATTCCTGCAGACGTTAGAGTGAGGGCGATTCAGGCCCTAGTGGATAATTATTTTGTCAAGGACACCGTGGTTCAGGGCGGCTATCCAATGGAAATGCGGTATGCCGGGCCACGTGAAGCCTTGCTTCACGCCACCTTTAGGCAGAATTACGGTTGTAGCCACATGATAATAGGAAGGGACCATGCAGGTGTGGGCGACTATTACGGCCCGTTTGATGCTCAAAAGATTTTCGACGAGATACCTAAAGGCGCACTGAAATGCCAGAATCTGAACATCGACTGGACATTTTACTGCTTCAAGTGTGAAGGGATGGCATCCATGAGGACATGTCCACACGGCAAAGAGGATAGGCTTCTGCTCTCGGGAACCATGGTCCGCAAGACCCTTTCAGAGGGTGGTGAGCTTCCTCCTCAATTCTCGCGGCCCGAGGTGCTTGAGATTCTCAAGGAGTATTACCAGGGCTTGGAGGAAAAGGTGGAGATTAAGCTCCATGGAGCAGCTACCGGTGAGGTAAAGAAAGATTAATGGTGTCGGGCCTCCTGATCCGGGAGGCCCTTTATTGAAGAAGGAAACAATCTGAAGCCCACATTAGAAAGGAGGTGTAATTGAGGGGAGTTTAGGTGAATAACCATCAGAAGCACAAGAACTGTAAATCTGTTGAAATCAGGAGGTGTAATAATGCCAAGTTTTGTAATGGTAGAGAAGTGCGACGGTTGCAAGGGGCAGGATAAAACCGCTTGCATGTATATCTGCCCTAATGACCTGATGGTTTTGGACATGGAAAAGATGAAGGCCTAC
>QMLZ01000054.1 GCA_003646995.1 Deltaproteobacteria bacterium
ATGGCGCAAGGACAGTTTGTACCCTTTGACAGGGTCCTTCCTGTAAACAAGCTGGTCAAGGAAACCAAGCTCGTTTTGCTTAAACGCGAGGTACTTTGGGACAAGATCCGCCAAGGAATCAGGGTACCTATTACTTTCGTAGTGAGCATAGCGCTTTAATGCCCCGTCGACCATAAAGAGCAGTACTCGGCCTCCCTTGGCCAGACTCACCTTGGAGGCAGGTGCAGGATGACCGCCGAAGAGTATAACGCCCCACATCACCAGTATAAGAACAGAAGAAACTACAAGGAAATACTGAAAGGGCCCCCACGGCCTCTTGCGCTTCTTGTGGCTGTCTCTAGAGCGTTTTTCTTTAAGCCGCGAGCCACCTTCTGACACCTCTCTGACCATTGCACATTGAAAACAAGTGTATACTCCAGGCCTTACTTCCTCGGCACACTCGCTGCACAAAGGGGCATAACAGGTAGAGCAAAACTGTTCGGCCTTTCTATCTGGGTGGTATTTGCACTGCATGGCAACCTTTATAGGCACTCGCTATATACGGAAAAGATAAATAACCCTGGAGCTCGAAGTAAAGAAAGGCGTACCCCCCTATTCCCCAAATGGTACGCCTATCAACATCGCGGCTCTAGGGTGCGGGAGCAGACCCTCTTAGTCCTGTTGGAGTTTGCCCCCGTTACTCTCCTTCAAGTCGTTCCTACAGTAAGGGCAAACAATCCAGTCCGGCTGGACTATGCGTCCGCAGGACTCGCAGTTGGGGACAATGGGATACTTGCAAAAAGGACATTCCTTGAAATCAAGGCTTACGGCCTTTCCACATCTAGAGCATACGGTGGTCAGTTCTTCCTTCTGGTGCACAGCACGCAACACTTCGTCAATTGTAGTGATGCCTTCGCGTATTTTCCGCAACCCGCTGACACCTAGCTTGGTCATACCAGTGGCCATGGCCGCTTCCCTCAATGTGTCAGCCGAAGCCCCGGCTTGCACTAGTTCTCGAATTTTATGCCCCATGACCATGACCTCTTCTATGACAGTCCGGCCCTTATACCCCGTATAATTGCATCTAGAGCATCCCTTGCCCCTGTAAAACTTAAAAGGTAACTCCTCGTGATTCAGGCTCAGCCTTGAGAGTAATTCAGGCTTGGGTACATACTCTTCTTTGCACCCCTCGCAAATAACCCTTACAAGCCTCTGGGCCACCACCCCCAGCACTGAGGACGCTATAAGGTAAGGAGGCATACCTATGTCAAGCAGTCTCGTAACAGCCGAGGGTGCGTCTATGGTATGGAGCGTCGAGAGAACCAGGTGCCCTGTCAAACCGGCCTGCAAGGCTATCTCCGCAGTCTCCATGTCCCTGATCTCACCTATCATGATGACGTTGGGATCCTGTCTCAAAATGGCCCTCAATATAAACGGAAACGTGAGCCCTACCTTTTCGTTCACCTGCACCTGGTTGATTCCACTCAACTCATACTCTATGGGATCCTCAACGGTGATTATGTTGATCTCGTCGGACCTGATCTCCTTCATGCAGGCGTACAGGGTGGAGGTTTTTCCACTGCCTGTGGGCCCCGTTATCAAGATCATACCCTGCGGTTGCCGAACAAAACTTTTCAAGATAGCCAGGTTTTCCTCGCTGAAACCCAGCTCGTCCAAGGACAAAAAGGCCTCTTCCTTGTTAAGTATCCTGATAACCGCTTTTTCCCCGTAAAATGTGGGCAGAGTCGAGACCCTGAGGTCAACGGCGAAATTTTGGGACTTCACCCTGATACGACCGTCTTGGGGCAGCCTCCGTTCTGTAATGTTCATGCCACTGAGGACCTTGATCCGAGAAATAATAATAGGTTGTGTCCACCTTGGCAGTTTTATTGTATCCTGCAGCACACCATCTATACGGTTCCTGACCCGTACGTGATTTTCTTGGGCTTCAATATGGACGTCACTGGCCCCCCTTTTGATGGCATTCTTGATGATAAGATCCACCATTTTTACAAACGGCGAATCCTGTAACTCTTCTATCTCTTCTTCCTTTTCCGGCTCTAGCTCGTCAGGATAGAATTCAAGGAGTTCATCCTGATTAAATTCGTCGGTTACCTCCACGAGGGATTTTTCAGGGTAATAATAGTGTTGGATTCTTTCCAAAATTTGGCTGGGGGTCGAAATTGCAGGCTGGATGTTATATCCGGTGATAAACTGCAGTTCCTTGATCATATTGAGATCGAGTGGATCCGCCATGGAAACATGAAGGACATTATCGCGCCGCTCAATCGGGATACACAAAAATTTGCGGCAAACCCCCTCAGGCAGACACTCCATCACATCTGAGCTTATTATATAGTCCTTGAGGTCCACAAATGGAATCTTCAACTGCATGGCCAAGGCGAAAGCTATTTCTTCTTCTGAAATTGCCCCCATATCCATGAGAACCTGGCCCAGCCTCTTTCCTGTTCCAGACTGAACCTTTAAGGCCTCTTCAAGCTTTTTCCTTGACAGCAGCCCAGTTTCCACCAGCAGCTCTCCCAGCTTTCGACGAGAGCTAAAGGCTTTCTTTTCTTTTACCGTATGAAGCCGTGTAACCTTTTCCTGAGCCATATTCGGTCCCTAACCTGGGTTGTAAAAATGGCAAGCGAATTTAATCTATCACCTACTCCGGGCCCTTTCAAGAAAAATAACTTCTGCTTTTCCTTTGACTTAATATCGAACCTCTGATAAATATCTTTAATCTATTTAACTTTATTGCTCTTCGCCCGATTACTCTCATAAAGGTTTTCATCGCAAAAATTATTGTGCTCCTCATGAACGCGGCGAGTATTTCGTGAATGAAAAATCTTGTTAAAACTCCAGATATTATCATAGCAGCCTGCATAATAGTCCTGTTTGTATTATTTTCCATCTGGCCCCAACCTATTTTTGAAGCTGTCGAAAGGGTAATATATGGAACCGAGATGCGGTTGGATCTTCCCAGAACCCTGGGGGAAAACACTGTAGCAATCGTTTCCATAGACGAAAAAAGTATAAAGCACCTGGGACCCTGGCCGTGGCCCCGGTCATATCTAGCCAGAATGATAAAAATTTTAAAGTCTAATGGGGCAAAGCTAATAGGGTTAGACTTCCTGCTCAGCCAAAAGGATCACTCCCCGGGACTGGACCAAATCCGTGAGTTGAAAAAGGAGTTGAAAGGCCTAACCGTTACCCGGCAGGACCCAGAGAACCCGGGTAGTCCAAAGTGGTTGCTTAAGAGATTGACAAGGATAGAAGAAAATCTGGATACCGATCGGGAGCTTTGCGAGGCTGTCCAGGCCGCCCGCAATATCATCATGCCACTGCAAGGCAGGTTTGGCTTATACAGGTCCGAGTTGGTTTCCTCCCCTCTATTCCCTTTTTTAACCGAGAAGGGCCTCATTCCCTCGCAGGCAAGCCGCGAAGATCTTTCGGCCATTTCCGTCGACCAATTGAAAACCCCATATCCGGACTTGGCCAGGAACTGTTTGGGTCTCGGCCACATTAACCTATCCCCGCAGCATACCTTAAGGGGCCTCGCCCATTTGCCTTTCATAAACTTCCGGGGCTATATATTGCCCTCTCTGCCTGTGGAATTGGTGCGCAATTACCTTGGTATCATGTCAAAGGCCGTGAGCATGCCTGCTGGGAGAATGCAGCTAGGTGGAATACTTGTCCCTTCTTACAAGGCGCACATCTTTCCCAAGTTCAAGGGATCCACTGGATCCTTTCCCAACTATTCCTTTGTGGACATTCTGAGGGTCAAAAAGATCCCCGCAGTATTTGAGGGCAAAATTGTTCTCATCGGCTTAGTGGGAATTGAGGGAGAAAGGGCCTCTTGGACGCCGGTTGACCCAGCAATGCCCCACGTAGAACTCATGGCAAATGTAACTGACGCCCTCTTAACCGGTCGCTACTTGTCGCGACCCGAATCCGCTATATACTTCGAAATAGCTCTCACGATTCTACTGGGACTCGGAGCGGCATTCATCTTACCGAGAGTTCAGTATTTTCCCCGGACCCTACTTACCGCAGGCTCGCTCTTGGCCCTTTTTATAATTGCACTTACTCTTTTCATAGGGTTGGACGTATGGTTCAAGATAACTTACATAGGCTTTTGCCTAGTGACCATCTATATTGCGCTATCGGTTAAAGAGCTTATCGTCACCGAAAAGACATTCGAGATAACTTCCAAGGAAAGCATTGAGACAAACCGAATGTTGGGCCTCAGCTTTCAAAGTCAAGGCCTGCTGGATTTGGCGTTTGAAAAGTTCCGGAAGTGTCCCCTGGATGATGCCATGAAGGACGTTCTTTACAACCTGGGCCTTGATTTCGAAAGAAAAAGGATGCTAAACAAGGCCGTTTCTGTTTACGAGTACATATTGCGGGAAGGGGGGCGATACAGGGATCTTGAAAAAAGAATACCCAAGCTCAAGAAACTGGCTGGCGAACTTCCCCTTGGTATAAGAAAAGAACGAAAAGAGACAAGGATCCCTCTCGCTGAAGACCTTGAGGTAAAGCCTACAGTGGGCCGGTATGAGATACTGGAAGAGCTGGGCCAAGGCGCTATGGGCATGGTTTACAAGGCACGAGACCCACAAATCAATCGGCTCGTGGCCATAAAAACCATCAGGTTCTCTGACGAATTCGAAGAGGACAAACTCCTGGAAGTAAAGTCAAGGTTCTTTAAGGAAGCTGAACTGGCAGGCAAGCTGAACCACCCATCCATTATCTCCATCTACGATGTGGGGGAAGATTATGATCTCACGTACATTGCTATGGAATTCTTGGAAGGAGAAGACCTGGAGAGCTTTTGCCACAAGGACAGCTTACTACCAATAAGAAGGGTTATTGATATTATGGCAGAGTCTGCCGAGGCACTGGATTACGCCCACAAGAAGGGAATCATTCACCGAGACGTAAAGCCAGCTAATATCATGCTTTTAAAAAACGGCCATATCAAGGTAACGGATTTCGGCATTGCCAAGGCAGTGTCTTCTTCACAGACAAAGAGCGGAATCATTTTGGGGACACCAAATTATATGTCCCCTGAACAAATAAATGGAGAACCCGTGGATGGCAGATCTGACATATTTAGCCTTGGTGTCGTGTTCTTTCAATTGCTCACAGGACAATTACCGTTCAAAGGAAAAACTCTCACCGAACTTTTTTATAACATCACGCAGGCCAAACACCCTTCCCCCAGGACCATCAATCCAAGGGTCATAAAGCCCTGCGAGCAGATTATAGACAAAGCCCTGGCAAAAAGAGCTGATCAGCGTTTCCAATCTGCCGGTGAACTCGCCAAATACCTCCGACTGCTCGGAAAGAAAATGGATGAAATGAGGGCCAGACGCATGGATACCTAAGCCAATTTTTTAGCTCAACAAAACTCTATACTTTGTAATATTCCCTGTACCAGGCCACGAATTTTCGGATACCTTCCTCCACCGAGGTTTTTGGCTCATACCCCAGCATTTCCTTGGACTCCTTGATATCAGCCGCTGTCTCTGGCACGTCACCTGGTTGAATGGGCAACATGTTTTTCTCCGCCTTCCTGCCCAGTTGCTCTTCTAATACCCTGATGAATTCCATGAGTTCCACGGGATTGGAGTTTCCAAGGTTGAAGATAGCATAGTCAAAGCGCCGGTGCAGCGCGGCTACGGTTCCATCTACCACATCATCAATATAGGTGAAGTCCCTTCTCATTTTTCCATAGTTGTAGACATCAATGGGTCTGCCTTTTAGGATGGCGTCTGTAAAGAGGAATAATGCCATATCAGGCCTTCCCCAGGGGCCATAAACAGTAAAATATCTGAGCCCTGTGCAGGGAATATCGTAAAGATGGTGGTAGGCATGGGCCATTAACTCATTAGCCTTCTTTGTGGCTGCATACAGGGAGATCGGGTTATCTACCCTGTCCTTCACACTAAAAGGCACTTTCTTGTTGCTTCCATAGACCGAGGACGAAGAGGCATAGACAAGGTTTCTTACACTGTGCCTTCTTGCAAGCTCCAGGATGTTAAGGAAACCTTCAAGATTACTTTTCTGGTAAGAAAAAGGATCTGTCAAGGAGTAACGGACGCCGGCCTGCGCCGCTAGGTTGCCTATGACCTCGGGACCATGGGCCTTAAAGATTCTTTCAAGCCCTTCCATGTCCTGGAGGTCTGTCTTGTAAAACGTAAAGTTAATGTATTTATTAAGAATCTCGAGGCGGGCCCGTTTTAGGGAAACATCATAGTATGGGTTGAGGTTGTCAACCCCTACAACAATATGACCATCCTCGAGGAGTCGCTTGCACAAATGAAAGCCTATAAATCCCGCAGCACCTGTTACCAATACCGATTCGAATTCAATGTTCATGACATTTATCCTTTCCGCTTTCCTATTATGACCAAGTCGCCAATTTCATTGGGCCTGCCTAATTTTTCCCTAACAGTTGACATCGGCAAAATCAAGTGGGCCAAAAACAAAAATGCCAGGCACAGAAACAACACCCGTGCCTGGCATATTCAGATCGATCTCAAAACTCAGCGTGACCCTACATCATACCACCCATGCCTCCTCCTGGGGGCATTGCCGGAGCCTCCTCCTTCGGCTTGGGCTTTTCAGCCACCATGGCCTCTGTTGTCAAAAGGAGCCCTGCAACTGAGGCTGCGTTTTGAAGAGCAAACCTGGTCACCTTAGTTGGATCAATGATACCCGCCTTCATGAGATCCTCGTATTCACCAGTCTCTGCATTATACCCGAAGGCCCCTTTACTGGCCTTGACTTTTTCAACCACCACAGAGCCCTCTTCACCGGCATTATTTGCGATCTGCCTTACTGGCTCTTCCAAGGCCCTGATTACTAGTTTCACACCAGCTTGCTCTTCGCCTTCCAACTCCAGCTTGGCAACCGCCTTCAGGGCACGCAGCAACGCGACTCCACCGCCGGGAACGACACCCTCCTCAACAGCAGCCCTTGTGGCATTGAGGGCATCTTCCACCCTTGCCTTCTTCTCCTTCATTTCTGTCTCGGTGGCTGCTCCCACGTTAATAACAGCTACGCCGCCGATCAACTTAGCAAGACGTTCCTGCAGTTTTTCACGATCATAGTCAGATGTTGTCTCCTCGATCTGCACCCTGATCTGCTTTACTCTGGCCTCAAGATCCTGCCTACTGCCGCCGCCGTCCACTATAGTAGTGTTGTCCTTGTCCACGCGCACTGTCTTTGCCGTACCTAGGTCGTTCAGAGTTACATTCTCCAGTTTAAGACCAAGGTCTTCAGATATCACCCGGCCACCCGTTAAAATGGCTATGTCTTGGAGCATTGCCTTGCGCCTGTCACCAAAACCCGGCGCTTTGACCGCTGCACACTGCAACGTTCCCCGAAGCTTGTTTACCACTAATGTGGCTAGGGCTTCTCCTTCCACATCCTCGGCTATGATCAAAAGCGGCTTGCCAGACCTGGCCACTTGCTCGAGAATGGGAATCATATCCTTCATGCTGCTTATCTTCTTTTCATGAAGCAGGATATACGGTTCGCTCAGCACCACTTCCATCTTCTCCGGATCGGTTACAAAATAAGGGGAGAGATAACCACGATCAAATTGCATCCCTTCCACAACCTCAAGGGTGGTCTCCATACCTTTTGCTTCTTCCACCGTGATAACGCCTTCTTTTCCCACCTTGTTCATGGCCTCGGCTATGATATTGCCTATTGTGGCATCATTATTTGCGGAAATAGTCCCAACCCTTGCGATCTCCTCTTGGTCCTTGGTGGGCTTTGATATCTTCTGCAATTCTTCTACTGCCACTTCTACTGCCTTATCAATTCCTCTTTTGAGGGCCATGGGATTCATCCCAGAGGCTACCAGCTTGGAACCTTCCCTGTAGATAGCCTGCGCCAGCACTGTTGCAGTGGTTGTTCCGTCCCCTGCCACATCCGAAGTCTTGGATGCCACCTCCTTGACCATCTGGGCACCCATGTTCTCAAACTTATCCTCCAGTTCAATCTCCTTTGCAACAGTAACACCGTCCTTTGTGATGGTAGGGGAACCAAAGGTCTTTTCAAGGATCACATTTCTCCCCTTTGGACCCAGCGTTACCTTTACCGCATCTGCAAGGGTATCCACCCCTTTGAGGATCGCCTCCCTTGCTTTAACGTCATATTTGATCTCTTTTGCCATGTTATTCTCCCTCCTTATATTTTCTCCAATTCTCTACCTAGTTGATTACTTTTCTACCACAGCTATTACATCATCTTCGCGCATGATAAGCAGCTCTTCGCCTTCTATTTTCACCTCTGTTCCTGCATACTTTCCAAACAGAACGCGATCACCCTTCTTTACCTCAAGAGGGATCTTCTGCCCGTTGTCCAATAACTTCCCGTCTCCAACAGCTATTACCTCTCCCTCAATGGGCTTTTCCTTGGCCGTATCAGGGATAATAATTCCTCCTTTGGTCTTTTCTTCTTCCTCAATCCTCTTTACAATAACTCGGTCACCTAACGGTCTCAGTTTCATGGTTCTATTCTCCTCCGAAGTTTTAATATTTTCTTCCGCCAAAGATCTATTTCTCTACTAAAGGAGCCCCCAAAGCAAGGCCACAGAGATATTAATGGGTTAAATTAATCTCGAACGCCCGCTTGTCAAGGCCCCAAGCATATTTTTTTAATTCTTTTTGGCCTCTTATTCCGCCTTACCCAACCGCCATTCCAATGTCTTCATGAGACCTTCCCCTAAGTCTGTCTTGGGGGCCCAATCCAAAACCTCTTTTGCCTTCTCCACCCTCAAACAGCTTCTGGTGAGATCGCCTGGTCGAGCAAGCCTTCTCTGCAGCACCCTCAATTCTGGAGGAACCTCCATGCCCGCGCGATCAAATGTGGCCACAATCTTTTCGTACAAAGCCAGGGTTTTGGTCTCGATTCCGGTTCCTATATTAATGTAATATCCATCTCCAGCGGTAAGGGCCTTAATGTTGGCCTCAACCACATCACCCACAAAACAGTAATCACGAATCATCCCATCGGGGTCATCCTCAAAGTGGTAAAGTATAGATTTCTTGTTCTCCAGGATGTTGTCCATAAATATGGCCACCACACCTGCCTCGCCCTGCCTTATCTGCCTGGGGCCATAAATATTGGCATACCTCAACGTAGTGTATTCAAGACCGTACTGGTGTTTGTAAAACGCAAGGTATTTTTCTGAGCAAAACTTGGCCACTGCATAGGGAGAAAGTGGCTGGGGTGGGTAGTTTTCTGACGTAGGATACTCTTCGGCCTCCCCATATATGGCTCCCCCTGATGAAATGAATATGACCTTTCTGGTCCCATATTTTACGGCGGATTCAAGTAAGTTCAAAAAACCCTTGATGTTTATGTCGGCATCATTGAGAGGGTCTTCCACAGAGGCTGGCACGCTTATCTGGGCAGCATGGTGGTTAAGAATCTCGGGACGTTCCTTTTTGAATATTTCCTTTATCCGGGAGGATCTTATATCCTCACGGTAGAATGTAGCGGCTGGACTCACATTTTCCTTTGTACCACCTGAAAGGTCGTCCACCACGACCACCTCATGGCCTTCCCTTAAATATCCGTCGACCACATTGGACCCGATGAACCCAGCCCCTCCCGTAACCAATATCTTCATTTCAAGCCTCCAAGGTTTTTTGCCTTGAAACCTACCAGTCAGAATCCTGTAGGTCAACAAGGTTGTCCTTTAAACTTGTAGATGCCCTTGAATTAGTAGGGTTATGTGACTCCTCCTCGTATCCCCAAGGCTTACTGCTCCTTGGTCGATTAATTTTTGCCCGGTTCAAGCGCCAGCATAAATGGATTGAAATAGCTGAATCTGTTAGCTATAGTGAAATTTTGAGCTTTTTTTGGAGAATGCCCTGGAATGAGCCATAACAAAACCAATTCTATTTTGGACTTGATAGGTAACACACCCCTGGTCAGGATACACAAACTAAACCCCAACGCAAATGTGGAGATCCTTGCAAAGCTCGAGTGCTTCAATCCCGGGGGATCGGTCAAGGACCGGCCGGCCCTGTACATGATTGAAGAGGCTGAGCGCAAGGGTGAATTGACCAAGGACAAGGTTATCCTGGAGGCCACCAGCGGGAACACGGGGATAGGCCTGGCTTTAGTTGCTGCGGTCAAGGGATATAGGATTCTTCTGGTGATGTCCGAGTCAGTGAGCGAGGAAAGGGTGAAAATATTGAAGGCAATGGGTGCCGAAATAAGGTTCACTCCGGCCCGCCTCAGCACTGACGGGGCCATAGAATATGTTTACAATTTGGTAAGGGAAGAACCTGAGAGGTACTGGCTGGCAGACCAGTTCAACAACGAGGCCAACTGGAAGGCACACTATTACGGGACAGCCATGGAAATATGGAAGCAGACAGAGGGGCATATAGATGTGGTAATGGCCGCTATGGGTACTACCGGCACCCTTATGGGCCTTGCCCGACGTTTCAGAGAGCTTGATCCCAATGTCAGAGTGGTAGGGGTGGAGCCATATCTCGGGCATAAAATCCAAGGCCTCAAGAACATGAAGGAATCCTACCAACCGGGTATATTCGACCGAACCCTCCTGGACAAAATTGTTCACATTGATGACGAGGAGGCCTTTCAAACAGCTAGGGATTTGGCCAAACAGGAAGGACTTTTTGTGGGTATGAGTTCGGGGGCGGCAGTGGCAGCCGCCCTCAGGATGGCAAAAGAGATGCCCCAGGGGCGAATTGTGGTTGTGCTGCCAGATGGTGGAGAGCGTTACCTCAGCACACCGCTGTTTACAGTAAAAAAGACCTCGGGCATACATCTTTACAACACCCTCACACGGAAAAAAGAGGAATTTGTGCCCCTGAAGGAAAACGCAGTGACCATTTATTCATGCGGTCCCACCCTTTGCCACCACATCACCCTCGGCCAGTGCAGGAGATTCATATTTGCAGACCTTCTTAGGCGTTATCTGGAATTCAAAGGTTTTAAAGTCACCCATATCATGAACCTAACGGACCTTGACGACAGGACCATCGAGGGGGCCCAAAAGGCCGGCACATCCATCAAGGACTTTACAGAAGATTACTATAGGGCGTTCCTTGAAGACCTGGAAAAGCTCAGCATCAAGAAGGCCACCCAATACCCAAAGGCCTCCGAGTTTGTGGAGGACATGATCGAGCTAGTCAGGAAGCTCATGGAAAAAGGGGTGGCATATGAAAAATTCCGCTCCATATATTTTGACATATCCAGGGTGGAAAACTACGGTGAGCTTTCAAAAATAGATCTTAATAAAATAAAGGTCGGAAAGACAGTGGACCTCGACCAATATGAAAAAGATAACCCGAGGGATTTTACCCTGCTTAAGAGATCGACGCTGAGTGAATTGAAAAAAGGGATCTTCTTTCAAACTCCTTGGGGAAACGTCAGGCCTAGCTGGCACCTGGAATGCTCTACCATTGCCCGAAAGCTTGCGGGAGAGATGTATGATATCCACACAAGCGGTGTTGAGCTTATCTTTCCCCACCACGAAAACGCTATTGCCATCAACAAGGCCCTCAGCGGCAAACCACCAGCCCAGATCTGGCTTCACAACGAACAGGTAATGATAGACGGGAAGGGAGCGGGCCAGGGCCAGGACTCCCTCACCCTGAGAGAAGTGCTTGCAAAGGGTTATTCCGGAAGACAGGTCAGATACTTTTTGCTCAGCCGTCATTATCGAAAGCCCTTGGTAATGTCGTGGTCAAAGCTGAATGCGGTTAGAAATACCCTTGACCATTTAGACAGCTTTGTTCAAAAAGTTCACTTCGCTCCCCAAGCTCCTCCAAACCAAGAGGTGGACCAACTTATTTATGATCTGCGTCATGGCTTCACAGAAGCCCTTGACGATGATATGAACATTGCGGCAGCCTTTGCCGCTCTTTTCCAATTTATGGGACGGCTCAACCGAATTGTGGACCGAAAGGGCCTTGACCAAAACGACAAACAAGCTGTGCTCAGGGCGCTAGGTCGGGTCAACTCCGTGCTGGGCGTTATGAGGCTCGAAAAGATGGAGCTGAGTGCGGAAAAAATGGAATTGATCAAAACGAGGGAAGAAGCCCGCAAAAAAGGAGATTGGCAGACCGCTGATGCCATTAGAAATCAGTTACGGAAAATGGGGATAGAAGTGATTGACACACCAAGCGGTACCATCTGGAAAGGTATAAGGCCTGAATAACAGCCAGAAATTCTTTGCCGTTTTTTGGAATTTCTTTCTACATAATCTGTGTACTTTTTTACCCTCCTTGACAAGCATCATTCCATGGATCAGATGTATGTCCCTTGAAATTAAGCGGTTTCCCCTGTTCAAACACCCGGCACGCTTCTTTCATATACCCTAGGAAAAACCTGGAAGGTGGCGGAAAATGTGTGCTTCAACTTACTGCGATCAGGGTAAAAGGCATCTTCAGAGGGAAAGGGCACTGGAGGAACACGCGCGCCTCAGTCGCCTGTACAGGGAAGACCGATTCGCATTTGAAAGATGGAGACTGGATACTATAAAGAGGCTCATACAAAGCGCCCCTGATCCAGGGCTGAGGAAAAAACTTTGGGAGTTGCAGGCACGGTGGGACCAGAGGATGAATTCAGCAGGCCCCCACAATCGGTTGGTATTGGCAAAGGCCTTGTTTTGGGATCATGTGCTCAACCGGTGGCTACCAACCCTTCAAGAATTCTCAAGCGGGCACACCAAGAAAGGTCTCAAGGCATAACAGGTAGCCGCTATGGGTAACAGAGTCCGACAGATCGAACTCTTGGTCTTGCCAGATCTTGAGATCAAGGGCTTATTTTATACCAGAATTATTTTGCCTGCCTTGAAATGCTTAACACCCACCTGGTGGGATCACCTATTTTGATTTTTTCAAAAAGCTTTCACAAGGATGGATCAATAGAGGCCACTGACCTCGGTTTCCATCCCATGATTTCGCCAAACACTTTCCCAGTGCCTGTGGACTGTTATGACCCTTTTCGTTGTAAAAAAATGAAAAATGCTGGCATTCAGCACACTTAACAGTCCCTTTCTGATCATCTGATGCACCCAAATTCCCAATGCTTTTCATAACCTGCCTCGCTACCTTTTGGTTTTGGGGAAAAACTTGGGCAAAATTAATCCGAAAACCAGCCTCATGGTCTCATAGTTTGGTGGGTAAAAGGCCCCTCTGAACACAACCACCGCAGCGCACCCGCACCTTGCACAATCTGCGTCATTCCCGTAAGTGCAAAGTTTGCGTGTCCCATCCGACCTGTAACATCGCAAGCCCTGAGACACCGGGCAGTTCTCATAGCTGTTCCAAGAAGAAAAAGCACCAGACGGCAGAAGTTGCCTTGCCATGGCCTTGGTAAACCCCACCCTTTCCCCATATTTCTGGCGCAACGCCAAGAGTCTTTTAACAATTGGTTCCCTCTGCCCCACAGGGACCATGAGATCTTGTTCATTAGCTCCCTTGATAGGGGTAAATAAGGAAAAACCGATTCCTTTGACAGGCAGCCCAAGCATTGTCTCAGTAAATTCTTCAATAAAGGGTTCGTTCAGCTTCGAGATGGTCATATGAACGATGGGGGGGCAAGGAGCTCGCCCGATATTCTCAACCACCGTGTCAAACACGCCTTTGCCTCTGATTCGGTCATTGATCTCTTTGGGCCCATCCAGAGAGACAATCCATTGCCCGGCTCCCAGGTCTGGAAGTCCCAGTGTTCCATTGGTAAACACCAGCAGGGTATCAAAGATCCGGGCAGCTATCCTGCAAACATCAAGGCGCAGGCCAGGCTCTCCTCCGTACAGAATCGCGGCCCTCATTCCGTGGGCTCTTAAGTAGTGGAAAAGCCGCACCATTTCCTCGTAGCTCAATTCCTCGGGATGTTCCTGCTTCCACCAATAGCAGTGCCTGCAACGAAGGTTACAGCGGCTGGTGACATCTATAGCTACGGCACCGGGTCTCTTGAACACAAGCCACGCAGAAAGAAAAAGTATTTTCCACAGTCCTAGAATCATCTTAACTTTGGAGTCCTACAAGTTCAAAGGCGGTGCCGGTACATGCAGGTGGGCAAAAAAATGGCGGAGAGAGAGGGATTCGAACCCTCGGTGGATCTTTCGACCCACACTCGCTTAGCAGGCGAGCGCCTTCAGCC
>QMLZ01000055.1 GCA_003646995.1 Deltaproteobacteria bacterium
TCTGCAACTGAGCAACTTCCCTAAGCTATGTGGGAAGCTGAGGGAGGGATTCAAGGTGATCCCCAAGCGTTGGAGCAAACTTTTGCTTGGTTGAGTTTCGCAAGGAGGCTTGTGAAGGGCTGTGAATACCTGCCTCAGACAACGGAAGCCTGGATCTATCGTGCAATGACCAGGTTGATGTTGAGAAGGTTGGCTAATGAAGCCCATTAAGACAGCCTCTACTGTGGATTTTTATGTTTTGCAACTTATTTTGTTTAAAAGAATATTCATTTCAGCTAAAAGTTTATCAAGTTTTGTTATGTTATTTTGGATTTGATTTACATCTGGTTTTTGGATTATCTTCGTCCTCGATTCCCTCACAGACTTAAAGCTTTCTAGGAAACGATTTGAAATCAAGTTCTGTTTATGTAACCAGTTGATAGTCTCCATCAATCTCCAAGATTTCTTAGCACTGGCAAAACCGGCTTTCTCCGCTACTGACCAGAGGGCATTTTCTAAGACCGCCCATTTGTGTATAAACTCTGCGCTAGTAGTTCTCCTCCCTATTTTAGCGATGCTTTCAAAAGGGTCATCAAATAGGTTCTCATATAATATTCTAGCCACCTCGGCGTAGCCCTCTACATTCTCTCTTTCGACAGTTAGACCGCATCCTGCATAATAAATCCTGTTTCGCAAACGGTGGTACCACTCTAAATCAGCCAGTTCAATTCCTACCAATCTGTCACTGGCGTACTCCTCAAGTGCTTTTAGTAACTGAGGAAAATTCATACTCATGGGTTCAAATTGTTTGCGCGTTATTGCAATCCCTGTCACTCGTTTCGGCAGACTGAAAAACGTCTTCAGGGCAAGTTCGACCGCATTGTCTATACTGATAAAAGCTATTCTCCTATCGAAATCGGTATCTGAACGGAGATGCTCGAATCCATGTTGAAGCAATTCGCGCGGACCAGTGACCCATGGTCTTTTCCGTAACGGATCGCTCGTTCTCACCATCATCCTGCCCTCCCGCTCCTCCTGAAGGGGATCGGTCCATGGAGGACGAAAGCCAAACAAGAGATTGTGGGAGGCCGCCATCCAGGCGCTACACTCAGGAATCCCCAACGCTCAGGAGAAAGAGTTCCATAAATGAAGCAACTCCCGGCATTGTCCAAGATGATGGCCTCTTTGGCTCCCTCAGCGACCAAAAGTTGGCCCACTTCCTCGAGCCTTCCCGCTGCTTGCACAATCAGTACCCCGCCTTCAGCAAGACCCAAGCAGGTATGGAGGTAAAAGGACCGGGACCTTCGGCCAAAGAGCTGTGCCGCTTTTCGCCCAAGGCTATCGGGATCTTCGAGAAAATCTTCAAAAAGACCGTAGAGAGCTTGTTCCTCGGCAGGATCGGTGATGTCAAAGAAGAAGACGTGACGGATGTCATAAAAGTAACGAAGAATTTCAGGTTGTTCAATATTTACGACCCTCCCCCCTTCAACCAAAGGGCAGCCGCTTATCGCCCAGTCAACCTCGTCGGTGATTTCTTCACCTTCCCGGCCATCGGGCCCCTCTACCCGATATACCCGCTCCCCTTCGAACCGGAGCCAGGCGATCTCGAAGCCCCCCTTGACCCCCACGAGGAAGCACTTGTAAGCCCACCTATCCACTGGCTCACCCCAGAGATGGAAAAGTTTCGGGGATTTAAGACGATCATAGGCCACATATCCTAAGTTGTTACCGAGATTGCGATTCGAGACCACCACCGCCCGGTAGATCGGCTTCCCCCCCTGGTCGACGAGCCCCAAGATCTTGAGATGCTCCTCCAAGGGCGGCTTGTAGCGGGCCATTTCCCTCTCGGTGAGTCGGAACTCGAGAGGGGTCGCGTATCGTACCATCCCCCGTCCCCTTCGGTTGAGGACATCCCAGCAAGGGAAGGAGTAAGCGACCCTTGCGACCTCGTCCCTCGCGAGCCTCAAAACCACCTTCCTGGGTATTCCATTGGCTTCTTCAGTTATGCTACACTGCATGTACAATTCCCCCTTTACTTTGAACATTGTACTAACTATCGCTTTCTCCAGCATGTCACACCGCGAATTTTCTGACAAACTTGAGTGTATAAGGCTGAAGCGCGCCCCTGGTCATTAATAAGCCGCCATTTTTTGTGAATTTGACCGCGAATTTTGTGATTTTAAGCTGCCATCACTTGCAAAAGTTCCCCGGTATCTGTAAAATATGTTTTGTGAGAAGCGCTAAAGAGAGGCGATTTGTCTTGATTGAGGAACTCGTCAGATGTAATGAATGGGCCACAGCTGATCTAGCTAGGCGGCTTGGTGTTAATCTTAATCTCTTGGCCAATGACCTGAAAGTCTTGGAGAAAATGGGGTTAGTAGCACGAACACGGGGCCGTGTTCGTTGGATAGTTCCTTCCTTGAACAACATCCTCAGACAGCTTCCTTTTGTGAACAAGTGGGAGGAAGAGGAGGAGGATGTGGCGGATAAACTTGCAGCGTTTATTGTCCAACATTTCAATATCTCGAGCGGAGTTTTCCTAGACGAGGGGGTGATACCAACTCTCGTTGCGCAAAAGATTTTTCAGACAGGTATAGAAATAAACAATATCGTGACGATAAATTTGGTTATACCTCTTATAATGGCTTATATGAACCTCCCATTGCCGTGCGAGATTCTGCCAGGACGTGTGGATTCTAAAAGACTTTGCGTGTCACCAACTTCGCTCGAAAGCTGTTTTGAAAAATTTATACCGCCAACAGCCGTCGTTACACCTCACGCAGTATCTCCAGGAGGTGATCTGTGGGCAGCTGAAAGCTTTCTTTCGAAGCTGAAAAGGCGGGTTGCGGAAGTCGCTGGTCAGGTTGTCTTCGTATGTGGAGCCGAGAAAATAGGTGTTAGCGGGGGGTTTATAGTAGCAAATGCGGCCGAGGTACAAAAAAGGAAGAACTTTTATCTGGTAACCGAGGAAAGTCTTAAGGATAAACCTTTCTTCGAGGCTCTCTCCGCTATATGGGGTAAGCGTTTACTTCTGGCGAGAACCAGGGAAGGAGGGAAAGGTGCGAGGATACAGAGGGTTTGAGGGTTGGACAGAGGACCTACGTCTCAAATTGGAAGATCTAAGCAGAGACTTACCAGACCGATACCTCATCCAACAATCTATTGAAAACACCGTGGAGTTCAGTACCGCCCTTTTCTCAAGAATAGTTGGAGACCTCCACAGAGTCGAGATGGTTGCTTTTATAAGTCCCCTTTTTATGAACAACTCCGCTGCCCAAAGGCTCTTCGCACTCTCTGGGACTGCATCAGGTCTACAACAACCCACCGTTATCGTCAACCGTCTCGTGCGTGCATTTGAGGCTCCGCCTTTAATTCGGTTGGGTAAAGGTAAACCGAAAACAGAGGTTGTAGGAGCGACCCTAAAGGTGAATGTCGGAGAAGAAGAAAAACGACGATGGCGGTTGATTGAGAAACCTACGATCAAAGAGGGGCGTTTGACTGTAAAGGTAAAAGTGGAAGACCCTTCTTTTAAAGGACGCACCGCTTGGTTAGTTTTATGTGCCGAGGAAGGACAGTACCCCCTGGCCGCGGCAGAGATAAAGGACGGGGAGCTGGTTTTCGAAGTGGATCTAGCTGAGTTAAGTGAAGATGTAAAGGCCAGTATGCTTGCCCTTAAAGAAGACATTGACGTGGGAGAGCTCTTTGCAATATGGGTAGAAGCTTAAGGGAGGGCCTATGTCTAATGGATGGCCTTTAAGCAACACCGAGGTAAGGGATTTAAACAACCACATCCAGAATCGTTTTCAGAGAGAGCTCGTCGATTTGTTGGCTGAATTAAAACGTGAATTAGCACACCAAGGAAAAAAATTCATCGGCCTTGAGGATCTCATTTTATTTCTTCAACGAAAGGGCGTTGGATTATCTCCGGACTTGATCCAATGGGCGACTCGACAAAGGGCTCTGGATTGGAATGTTCCTAGAATAAATGGACCAATCCCTACCCGTCGGCTTTTTGAATTTCTCGAAAGTCTAGCGCAAGAGGTTCCCCAAGATAATAGAGTGAGTCTTGATGACCTGGTAAGGGCACTTCAAGCATTTGGAGAGACTCTCCCTAGAAGCCCTGTTCCCTTAATTCCCGTTGACCCTGAATGGAATGAGTGGCTGAACGAATTGCGACAAGTACAGGTCATCCAGGGCCGGACAGAAAATCTCTCACGTTTACTGGAACATTTGGGCCTCCGCCGGCTTGAGCATCCTCTGGTGGGTAGAGATGAGGAGTTAACAAAGCTAGAGCGGCTATTGGAAGACGGCTCAGTGCTTATAGTTGGCCCATCCGGCGTGGGCAAGACCTTCCTGGTAAGGGCCCTCGCCTCCCGTCTATGGAGGCAGAGAAAAGTGCGTGTAGCTCGTGTTGCTGCCTACCGCTTGGAAGCCGGTTCAGGAATCGTGGGGGTATTTGAACGTCGCGTGGAAGCCATATGCCAATTCGCCCGCAAACATAAGGTAATCCTCTTTATAGATGAGTTCGACACAGTGATAGGCACGGGCGTAGCAATGGGACGGCCCCAAAGTCTGGCCGATTATTTACTTCAGGAGATGGACCAGGGGCTGCGATTAATCGCTTGCCTCACTGATGAAGGCCTTAAACAGCTGGAGCGCCATAGACAAGCAAAACCATTGCTTAGAAGATTCTCGCTCTTGCGCTTAGAGCCGGTGACTCCTCAGGAAAGCCTGCGAGCTTTTATCAATGCCATAGGGGACAGGCCAGTAGAAGCTGAGCGATGGGGACAGTGTAGCTGGCAAAAGATTGGGCCTTGTTTAAGGGATGCCAGAGATCTTGGGCTGCTGCGTGAAAGCTTGTGGAAAACTTTTCAGCTTTTCCTCAGTGATAGGGCGAAATTAAAGAAATTAAATGAGGACGAATGGATGATAATTGATGATGAAGATATATACATACTAAAACACGAGGGAGATGGAAAGGGGCAAGAACTGCTAGCGGTTTACTGGTCACCGATTTCTGCCCTTCTGAAGTTGGGGAAGAGGCTATTGCCCTGGCTCCCTCAGCCAGCAAAAGGCCTGAGGTGGATAAAACTCGCTAAACAACGTTGTGAAGCGGAGGGTAGATCATTGACCACTGCCACCTTGGCAGAGGTGATAGCGGAGGATTTAGGCGTTCCCTACTACGTTGTTCATGCAATCCTGAGCAATAAACGTCCAGTGAACCCTGATGAATTACGGCGATTGCTGGAACGCCACGTGGTAGGCCAAGATGAAGCTTTAGCCCAAGTCGTTAAGGGTGTGGATGTATTGTTATCGCCTGCGGTACAGGAACAAAGGCGAAAGAGAACACCTTATAGGCCGTTAGGGGTATTGCTGTTCCACGGGCCTTCAGGGGTAGGTAAGACGTTGACCGCCAAGCTCCTGGCTGAGCATCTTTTTGGCCCCGATTCCCTTCTTCTTATCGATATGACCGTCCACCGTTCGTTGTCGGGTTACTACAAACTGTTGGGAAATCCCGCTACGGGGGACCGTGGTGAACTGGCGGTGGCGCTTGGAAGAAAGCCTTGCTGTGTCATCCTGTTCGATGAGTTCGAGAAAGCCCCTGAACTTCTTCACATCTTTCTCCCTATTCTATACGAGGGAAGGATTGTTTCAGAGCTGGGCGAAGAGGTGTATTTTTCCAATGCTCTCATCATCTTGGCCACGAATGCTGAGATACGCACTGAATCCACTCCGATTGGCTTTGTGCCGATGCCACAGCCTGGTCCCAGCCCAAGTGCGTCGCCCTTCATGCCGTATCTCATGGGGCGCATTGATTACGTAATACCGTTCCGGCCCCTTAACGATGAAGATCTAAAAGAGATCGTCAGACGCCGTATAGAGTCCTTCAATAAAGAACGGGGGAGGCTACGATATGGATTGACCGTTGCTTTGACCCCTGGGGCGATAGAAAGGTTGGTGCAAATTGCAAAGGAGAGGGACAAGGCGTCGGGAGGGAGCGGAGCCCGTGAGATCGATAGGGCGTGGGAGGAGCATGTATTACATCAAATCGATGTGTTTCGAGAACAAAACCCTGGCTTCCGCGGACAACTCATCGTCGACTTCCAGGGCGGAGATTTCCTAATTTCCCCAGCACAGGAGGTGTGAAATGCTTTTGTTGGAGTTCTTAAACGGTCCGTGGGATGGAGTCAAAATACCTTTTAAGAACGAAGTGGAGATTCACCCTAAGGAGAGAAGTGGGGTTATTCATTATCCATACGATCCGGCGTTTCATCCCGTTCAAGTCCGAGCTTCTCCGGGCGGTGTTACCCTAAAAGATCTTCAGGAAGGTACGGAAATCAGCGTGGGTTATGGGGAAACTGTGCTCGATGGGAACACATATTTCGTGATCAGGAGAGAAGGAGGTGGAGATGGCGACGAGAGCTGATATAGAAGCGTGGTTGGTGGGTCAAGAGCCAGGGGAACCCTTGCCGCAGGGTTTGCCGGTGGTAAGGGGGATCCCTGTAAATGGCCACAGGTTTCTCCTACCATTCAACGTGGAGGGGGTAGGTCCTCTAGGTGGCCAGCTATGGTTGGACGATGACAATATAGCCTTAATCGTGGAGTTACCTTGGAGGGTTTCGGACTTTGGAGATGAAATACGCCTGTTTGAAGTATTGATGGAGCTTAATAAAGGTTATGGTTTCGGCCGTTTTGCACTAGAAGACAATGGGACTATCCTGTACATAGTGGATCAGCCCACCGGGCGTCCGGACAGGGAGTATTTCGACTACTTCGGAATAATCTTCCTCCTAGGGTTAGCGCAAACCGTAATTTCCCGGGCAGCCCAGCGTCTTCAAGGTTTGCGCGGACAAGGTCCATTCTAAGGAGGTGGACGTGCCTATCAGAACTTTTCAGGACTTACAAAGGGCTTTGCGGGAATGCCGCGATGTGGGTTTGGTCGTTGTCCAAGGGGAGGCAAACCTTGTGGCCCAAGTCAGGGGACGCGCAGTCTTTGTCGACTGGGGTAGGATAAACAGGCATGCAATTACCTTAACCTGTCCTGCGATAGTTCGTAGAGCGGCAGATTTAAGTCCCCAACAATGGGCGGAAATCATGAGAAAAGCCTTACAATTGTCGGCTCAATACCGTTGGATCAAAGCTTTTTTTGAGCGTCCTCCAGAGGCAGCGGTTGTGATTATTCAAGCACAGTTAATGCTGCCCACGGAGGAGGGGAATGATCCAATGAACAGGCTGGCTTTCCTCTGTGACAACACAAATTTATGCAAGGTAGTGAGCGAAATGGGGAATTTTTTAACTCAAATATAAAAGGGGGTGCACCATCATGTGGAGACGGCATTTGAGGCACATCGTGTGGGAATGTCTTCTTTTATCAATAACGGTTGCATTCCTGGGAGGGACTTGTATTAGCCAAGAAATTCCGAGCAATTTTACGCTTTCCGTTGATCAAAACGCGTGGATGATTCTATCGGAAACGTTGCCCAGTGAGGAGCAGAATGAGCAGTTACTCGACCTCTTGCCCCTGGGGCTAGCCCAGTTCCTGGGCGGTGCCGCAGCAGTCGATACAATGCTCACATCCGGGGGACCTGTGCCCTTACGGATGGGGCCTCTTTCCCATTCCCATCTCCTCACCTTTGGCCCTGTACGAGCTTTCTATGCAGCAGAAACCACCCAGTCGGGAAACCTTTACCTCTTTGTTCCCCAAGGGGAGGAGCCAAAGGCCCTTATAGCCCGTTGGACCGATAGGTTCAGGGAAGAAACGGGGACTATTCCGGCCTACATCATCGCCTACACTTACACTCTAGATCTCAACCATGGCAAGGTTCACTGCACTTTACATCGGAAGGTCGAAGGAAAAGATGTCTTTTCCCCATGCTACGGATACTATAAGGAGCACATCCGTTCGCTAAAGGATCTGGAAGGATTCCTCGCAAAAGTAGATGATCTGATCGGTGCAGAGCTGACCGGAGATGGGCTCGTCCTTGAAGGCCGTTCATACCCTCAACAACAGCTTCCGAAGCTGACGATCGAGGACCTCGCTGCTCTTTATCAAGGGTATTACGCTCGCGGCAAGATACAGGACGCATTAATGGAAACGGATAAAGTCTCGTTGTTGGGATTGTTAGGATTGGGATCATATTACTACGATCTTTACAATTTTGAAGCCGAGGCGGGCGAGCACATAATTATTACTTTGGAATCCGACGACTTCGATGCCTATCTTACGCTGAGCGGGCCCCAAGAATTTTTTGCAGAAGACGATGACAGCGCTGGCGGAACCAACGCCAAATTGGACGTGACTATTCCGGCCTCGGGCATTTATGAAATCGAGGTTTCTTCGGCACGGCCATCTGGGGTCGGGAATTATTCGCTTAAAGTGACCACCGAAGACGGCGATCCAGTATTGGTTTGGCCTTCGGAGTCGCCCGGTTTCTCGCTTGATCCCTGTTTCCTTTGCGATTTCGATAAAAGAGGTGAACTCGTCAGACGCCTCAGGAAGTTCGCGGAAGAGGAGGGCGAGGAAGCGGAGCAAATTGTAGGGAGCGAATTATGGGACGAATTTGTCAAACTCATATATAAGGAACCGGCCGATGTGGATGAGGAGACCTTACGGGACGTTTTAGCTGAAATCGCGGATGAACTTATAAATGCGATCCCGCACGAGAAAAATGCCCGCAGCGTCTTGGACGAATTCGGGAAAGCTCTTTCGCCACTGGATTTCCCTCAATGTCCACGGTACGAGGGCAATATTCAAGGGACCGATGTGGCGATGATCATGTACTATTGTGACCTTGTGGGCAAGCTCTGGGCTATGGGCTACGGCACGCCTCGCGAAAGGGGCATGAGATCTGTTTTGGAAATCCCGGTGTCCAGCATCTATTGGGAGGAAATAAGGTCGTATCCTTCCTCAAGGCTTTGGTTCGAGCCGGATGAACGGCGTGTCGCCACCGAGGGGAACGCCCTTTATTTCGACCCAGGAGTGACGAAGGTCTCCGCCCATTCTTTCGATCCAGAAGCCTTTGTCTATGATGAGGTTGAGCCAACGGTTGATAGGGCACAGTTCATCAACTGGTGGAACGCCAATTGGCCGAAGATTATGGATTACGAACCCATGTATCACCTCCTCAACCAGATCCATAAGTGGTCGGTTCTATTCGTGTGGCTAGGTCAGGAAGGAAGCTTCTCGAAGCTCTCTTTCCTTTGGGATGTGGAGGTAAAGAGGGACTGGACCTTCAAAGAGTGGCTCGCGGCCAACCCGGAGGGCCTCCCGTATTACCATGATCTCCCCTTCGTATGCATCGATGGCCGATGTGATGAGTGCCTGCTGCAACTTGTATCAAAAAGCGTAGCGTCATTGGGGAAACCTGCACGCGCTTTGGTTGGTGGTGTTTCCAACTGGCCACAAGATAAGACGGTTCTTCCCCGGATCGAAGAGGACTTCTGGCAGCTGCTTTTGGAATTGGTCCAGAATGGCGGGAGCTGGAAAGCCCCGGACGGCACGGCTTACAACGTAAAGCCCGTCGGTGTGGGCAAGCACCGGGTAACAATCACCCCTTCCGATCCCCTTAAGGGCGATCAACTAATGAAACTGCTGGGCGAGCCTGTCATGAAGCTTCTTTCAATAAAAGAGGGCAGAGCACTCCATGATATTGAAATCCAGCTTGAACACCCACAACTCGGGATCCTGAACCTCGGCCGTTTGACATACGAGATCCAGGGGAACAACGTCAAGGTCGACTTCATCCCTGGAGTGGGTTGGGAAGTTTACCGGCTTGCAAATGCTTTGTCCAAAGGAGAGGACGTTCCGAATTGGCAAAAGGTGACGATATCCCAAGAAGAGATGGTCTTCTACACTGGCAAATACTTTATCATAGCCGGCCAGGATCTGGACCGTCCGCTGGCAATTTCCGGGTCAACTCAGGAACCTGTTAGGAAGGAAATCTCCCCTGTTCTTGCCTATGTCACAGAGGAAAAGATGACCAGCTACAAAGAGAAGGGGATAATAGACACTCCCAACTGGGTCAAGGTTTTACTGGAGGAAGCAGAACGTACTGAACCCGAAAAAATGCCCGCTTTCATTGCAGAGTACTGGAAAAAGATTGACCTCTTTCTAAAGATGACTCTGCCAGAAGGCTCCGAGTTGGCATGGACTTCAGATCGTACTCAATTAAATTTGTACATTCCTCACGGCTATCCCCAGCTGGTCACTGGCTCAAAGGGGGTTGTAAAGCTTTTGGACTACCTTCAACCACGATTTCCCAGGAAAGAATGGGAAAATATAGGATGAATTAAGGAACAGAAGAGAGGCTGCGGTGTTCAGGTTACTTCTACAAGAAGCAAAGTATTACACAGCAGAAGATCTAGATTCCATAAAAATCGGTCTGGGTGTGAAGTTGATCCTGTGTTGTAATCCCTTGCCGACCGGCTTAACTCACGGACTTCAGACCCTAGCTCTTTCTCAAAGCGGAGCATGGAAATTGCCTGTCAAATTGCGTGACCCAGTTGTTTTCCCGTCGTCAACGGCTGTGTTCGCTCGCCCGGGTGACCGGGTATATCAGCTGGTAAGAGGAAAGGAAAGCGAACTGCGTCCGTTGCTTAATGAAGAATGGAACATCCCTATAGCTGTCCCACGAGAAAGCTTTTTTGAGTTCTCATCGTGGCTTGATGAAAGACAGGCTCCTTCCGAAGTTGTGTTCTGTAGCTCTAGACCACCGGCATACCCTGAGGAAACCTGGGAAATCTTGAAAGGATGGATAGATGAGCAAATAACATGTCTATTTCCTGGAACACAATGTGAGGAAGTTGACCTGAACAACGTAAGCGAACCCAAAAGGAAGCTGGAGGAATTGCTCAAGGGGAATTCCCATGTAATAGGCCTTTTTCACAACGATGTAGAGGTCGAGTTCGAAAAGGTCATACAAACTACCGAATCCTTGGCCACAGCATTGCTGGCGATATTCCTCGCTATTAGGTCTTTGCTTGATGAGAGCCTGACAAATCGTGAGATAATTGAGCTCGCTAATCACTTTTACTCTAAGTTAAAGGGATTCTGCAGGACGATGATGGTATTGAAGGGCGACAACTTCAAGCCTTTCCTTGTCCTCAAAGCTGGCAAAGGCTTTTTTATGGTTAAATGGAAAGAGCTTCCGCCTCCTTTCAGCAAGTACAAAGAACTCTACCTTGAAGCCCCTAAAGCTAAAAAAGAGGTCATCCGAGAGATCCGTGAAAAGCTCATCCAAGAGACCCGTGAAAAGGAGGATGTGGTCTTCGCTCTCGATGTCCCTTTCGAGATACGGGAGGAACTTTGGAATAATTTGGAAGAGAAAAGAAATGTTATTTGGATAGCCCGGTCTGCAACCTGTGAGGACGCCCTAGACTTTTGGAAATATTGGAGGGGAACGGAAGGGAGGGTCTTGTGCCTTCTCTGCCATGAAGGATCTGACGAATGTGTAGCGTTCATAAGAAAAGGGGGATAAATATGCGCTCGGAAAAGATAGAGAAGGCTCTTGAAACCAAAGGTGAAGAGAGATGGAAACTATTGGGACAGGTAACTGAGGAGACATTAAAGGAACGGATTTCGCAAAGAGCATCCCCTTGGCGTGGTAGCCCTTTTGAAGCCGCTGTCCCATTGAACAAAGAACTGGAGGGGAGGCTTATAGAAGCCTTCAAAAATACCAATAATTATAGGCTGAGGAGCGTCTTCGCCTTTCTCATGGGAGAAGTTGGAGGAGAGAGCTCCATACCGGTTCTTATCGAGGCCTTAAACTCCACAGAGAAGAGGGATTTTAAATTGGTAGCAATTGAGGCGCTTGGCAAAATCGGTGGGCCCCAAGCCCTGAAGGTGCTTCGCAAGCATGCTTCACACGACCCTGATGAACTTATCAGAGGAACAGCGGTTCAAGCATTACAAGTTATCTCTTCCTCAGAGCATTCTCCCGTCAGATTCGGCCAAGAGGCTATCGGGGATTTAAGGAACTTTCTTAAACATATCGAAAATGCGGATCCTTCTCCTTACGTGCGAGCAATGGTTGAAGGGTGAGATACCATGAGCTTGATCTTGAAACTTTTGAACGAGTGGGCTGAGAGAGTTGGTAAAACGTTGGATGAAGATATGGGAAGATCTTTGAGCAATCTTCTTGCTATTGAACCTTCTTTGGTAAAGAATTTGAGCGGGATTGAACTTCTGTTACGAACTTGGCATAGCCGCTTGCTCAAGGCATGTCAAGCCGCATATCTTCCCAGCGAAGGCCTTTTAGCGGGGTTTTCAGCCTTATGTGACTGTTCCCTCCCTGCCCAGGAACTGTTTAAACAATGGAGTGAGTACGTCGAAGAAGCGCAAAACACACAAGATCAAGAACCTCCAGCTGAATTGTCTAATCAAAAGGAAGCATTGGCATCTCTTCTTCAAGCAGCGTCAAATCCTCCAGCTCCTAAGCTTTCCGTTACTGCCCCTCTTTTTGAAGCCCTTAGAGGTATCCAAGGATGGGAATGTGGCCTTGGTGGAGCATCTGCCCATATAGCCAAACTATTTGGTGAATTAGGCCTTAAAGTTTGTTTGGTAAACCTTTATCACCCGGTTGAGCTTGCAAGGCACTTCCCTTCGCAGACCAAACGTTTGGCAGGCTGGGGTGAAAGCAAACCTCTCTTACAAGATGCGAATAGAGAACAAGAAGGGGCTCCTTTGCGGACCAGTTATATAGTCTATTACCAAGAAGGAGAGGTTCTGGGAGGTTTAGCCGCTCGTGCCACAGATCGTGTGGTGCTACGTTTTCATCACTGGCTTGGTCCACAAAGTCCGTCAGAAATTAAAGTTAGGGATGTGTTTGGGAACGAATCGGCCTGGGACTTCCGTGGAACAGTACAGGGTGAGTGGCCGTGGATCCCGGGCTTTGTAGTTTGGAAAAGAGACGACAACTTTTTATGCTTCGAATTCGCGCCTTTAGAGGCACTTGAAACTTTAGCCCGTGAGTTCCGCTACATGTTCCTCAGTGGCTTAGGTATTAATGCCCCTTTAGGAAGAGGCCCACAAGTGGCTAAGGATGCTTTATGGCATCAGCTCCGCCATTTAGCAGAAAACGGAGTAAAAATTCATTTTGAATTCAGTGGGAAGCCTTCACTAAACGCTGGAATTAGTAAATGGAGAAGGTCGCTTTCTGACATCGTTTTTAGCGCAGGAATTAATGACGGTGAACTTTTCCATTATACAGAATTAAGAGATTGTAATTTTTCGTCAACGAAACACAATCTACGAAATGTTCCCCGCATTTTTGAGCGTTACTTGAGAGCCTTGTTTCTGGCACGTACTTTAAAATTGAAGCGTTTATATGTACATAGCAATGATGTGGATCTTATTTTGCTGAAGGAGGCCACGCCCGGTGTAATGAGAAGTGAAGTGATGGCCGATCTTCTCGCCAAAGGGCTCGTAATACTCTTTCTCCTTCAACGAATCCATGCAGACAATTTAGAGGATTTCCTGAAGCGTGCACCAGCTGAATTTTCAAAGAAGTCTTTTATGGCATTACTACATTTCATAGAAAATTTTGCAAAATATAATAAATTTTCTGAAGAACAAAAATGGAATTTCTTACAACAGGGCTACTGGGTTCCCTCGACTCGTGGCGAATATGCAGTGGCAATCGTGCCAGTCCTTTGGCCTGAAACGGTTCTTCAGCAGATTGACACTACTGGCGCTGGAGACATAACGTCAGCACTTTCATTGATCTTCGCAGGACCATGATGTTTTGGAATAACTTCTATTTAATTCGGTCGGCTCTTTGCTCGACCGCTATTTTCTTTTCCAAGGAGGTTCTATGTTAAAGCGTGTTCTGAAGCTTTTCAGATTGGTCGCAGCAGGTCTTATATCAGTAGCGGAGAGCTTGGCGGCTCAAAGCCGCGCCAACATCCTAAGCCCGGATGAATCCATCCAGCAGGCGATCGACGCCGCCCCTTCGGGTGCGGTCATCTGCCTTGGGGAAGGTACATGGAAGGAGAACATCGAGATCAGAAAGAGCCTGACCATTCGCGGGGCCGGGGCTGGGAAGACCGTGATCCGGAGCGCCGAGTTGAACAGACCGGTAGTGTGGATCGAGGGTGATGAGATCGAGGTGGACTTAGAGGGCGTCACCATTACCGGGGACATTGGGTTTTCTTCAGTTTCA